>NZ_CP011388.1:4487500-4787500 GCF_001644605.1 Paenibacillus swuensis
TAAGTTGAATGGGGTTTAAGGACGAGCGGCGCTATCGCATCCTGTCCCGACAGTTGATCAGCTTTCGAAGTAAAGAACATGGATTCGTGATCCGCCTCGACACTTCCGCTTGCAACACGGCGGGAAATTGCCCGGAAGGCGGACGGCCGTTCGAACAGAAATGGAATCGGACGAGGAGCCAATTGCCAAGGAGGAAGAATACCCGCGCCCAATATGGTGTCGCTTATAATAACAGCCGGCTTCCAGCTTGATGCGTCATACCCTTCAAGCTCCCATCCATGCGGCAATTGCCTACCGTCTACACGTTCAACACCACCGAGGAATATAGATGTCATCCACGATTCCTGCTCAAAGGTAAGCGCTTCATCTTTGGAGCATAACCATTGTTCGTCCGTATGCAGGGATGCCACCACAACACCTGTATCCGCCAAGCGCAACTCTCCATCCAGCAGAAACACACCGGTATCCGCTCGCCATACGGAGGTCATCCCCGCACCGGGACGAAAGGGTTCGGATGTGGCATAGTGCAGCACCTTCGCCGCAATCACATTGTTGCCATGCTTTATATATTCGGATACATCCACCGTTTCATAATAATGGGTGTTTCGATCCCCCTTGCAGGGGCCTATCGCTACTGAGAATCCGTTCACATAAAGCCGATACCGGCTATCCGCTGAAACCCGCAGTACAAGGCTATATTCCTCTTCGGAAGGAACCTGGAACGATTTACGGAAATAGACCAACTCATGACCTCCGGTTATGGATTGACGAGGCATGCCCTCATCCCAAATCCATTTGCCGCGAAACCGATGTGTCTCTTCCGGTGTGTGTATGTTTAGAGCCATAGTCAATTCAACCCTTTCCTGATCATGTAACAAAAATCAAGCGTCCCATATATCATATAAGACGCCGCGTTCTGATACTATTATCTTTTGTTGATGTTTGTTATCTATTAAGCGATGCAATCTCTGAACTGCTTCGTGAGTTCCTGGATATTCTCGCCCTTGCGGAAAATACTGGACGTACCCGCCACGAAGATATCCGCGCCGGCCTCGCGCATCCGCACGGCGTTCTCCCAGCTTACATTGCCGTCGACTTCAATCTCAATATCGGGGTAGCCTTGCGCCGCCAAATAAGTCTTGACGTTGGAAAGCTTCTTTAGCGTGGCCGGCACTAGCTTCTGACCGGCGAAGCCGGGGTTGACCGTCATGATGAGCAGCACATCGATGTCATCCAACACATGCTCCACGGTATAAACAGGTGTCGCCGGATTTAACGCAACGGCTGCCTTCGCCCCGCGCTCGCGAATGGCCTGCAGTGTGCGCTGCAAGTGGGTTGTGGACTCCTGATGGACGGAAACGATGTCGCCCGGCCGGATGTCGAACAGGTGAAGATGATCCTCAGGACGCTCCATCATCAGATGCAGATCGAACGGAATCGCCGTCAGTTCCCTCACACAGTTCATCAGATCCGGACCTAATGTGAAATTAGGAACGAATCGTCCGTCCATAATGTCCCAATGCAAATATTCAACGCCAGCCTGCTCCAGCTCGCGCACTTGATCCTCCAGACGCCGGAAATCCGCGCACATCATGGAGGGGGAGATTTTGCCTGCCATAAGAGGTCCTCCTTTCGTTAAAGGGTTGGTTCCTGTTGCTTGCATATGTCGGTTAGGGCTTCACAATGACACGGAAGCCTTCGTGGCTCTCCGCTTTGGCAATCGCTTCGTTAATGTGCTCCAGCTTGAATTGATCCGTCGCGTACTTCTTCATATCGATCGTGCCGTTGTTAATCAGCTCCACGGCCTGGCGGTGATGTCTTGGCAATGACCCATGCGCGCCATGCACGAACAATTCCTTATAGTGAATGATATTGGTGTCAATCGTCACTTTGGAGCGGTCCTTCGGCAATCCGCCGAACAGATTGACGCGGCCGCGGTTGCGAGCCATGTAGATCGCATCGGATTGGGCTTCCGGGGATGGATTGCAAGTGATGACCACTTCCGCTCCCAAACCGCCGGTTTCTTCCAGCACACGCTCGATGCTGTTTTCTTCCGCGGCGCAAATATACACATGGGCGGCATCAATCTTCTTGGCCATCTCCAGCCGCGGTCGGGAACGGTTCACCAGAATGACCCTTGCCCCCATGTTACGCGCGACTTCGCACAGCATACATCCGATGGGACCCGCGCCAAGGACGACAACGGTGTCGCCAATGTTGACATTTGAGAGTTCCAGACCGTTCAACACGCATGCTAACGGCTCAGCCAGGGCGGCTTCCTCGAACGTGACATGATCGGCGATTTTGTGAATCGGACCGTAATTGACAACCATTTTGTTCAAAAGAACGTATTCCGCAAAGCTCCCCGCAAACTGGTATCCCATCGCATAGTTGATTTGGCAGTTGTTGCCTTGCCCTGCTTCGCAAAAGATGCATTCGCCGCACGGCACATCCGCGCCAAGGGATATGCGGTCTCCCGCCTTGAACCGCTTCACATTCTTGCCGACCGCTTCAACGCGGCCCGATGCCTCGTGACCCAACACTTGCGGCAATTGGACCCGGGCGTTGCCATGGTGATAAATCCGAATATCCGAACCGCAAATGCCTACCGCTTCCACTTTCATCAGAATGCTGTCGTCATCCACCTCGGGAACGGGCAAATCCTTTACAACCATCTGATCCAATGCTTCCAGTACCGCTGCTTTCATCGTAATCCCTCCATGTCGTCTTTAGGATAAGTTCGTATACATGACTTTGTTATAAAATGCCGTCCGGTCGCGCATCATCTCCATCGCTTCGCGCAAACCGTCCAGATCAGTCCGGTGTGTGATTAGTCCTTTCAGGTTGAGCCGACCTGCAACCATGAAGTCCAGCGCCAGCTTCCATTCGTTCTTGGGCATGCTCGCATACGACGAATTCCAGGTGCCGCTCACGGTAAGCTGCTTGCGCAATATTTCCCAATATCCGTTCTGGGAAAGCTTCATCTCGCCGGCCGGATTGCCCATCAGCACGACACGGCCGCCGGAACGCGCCGCCTTGAGGCAATTCTCCCATGACGGCGAAGAACCGGCTCCTTCGACACAGACGTCTGCCCCGCGGTCATTCGTCACGGAGCGCACCCATGCTTGCACATCCTGCTCAAACGCGTTCACCGTGTGCTCGAAGCCCTGTTCGCGGGCGAATGCCAGCTTCTCAGGGTCGATATCCGCAAGAAGAACGCGGCTTGCGCCCCACGCCTTCGCCCACAGTCCGAGCATGATGCCGATCGGACCTGCGCCGCTGATGAAGACGGCGTCGCCGATGTCGATCTTCGCCTGTCGGAGCGCATGGATGGCGACCGCCGCAGGTTCCGCCATGGCAATCTCTTCGTAGCTTAACGCAGCCGGCGCGGGAACGATGTTCCACAGCGGACAAGCGATATATTCCGCGAAAGCCCCGTCCGAGCGGGATCCCATGTAGTCATAATTCGAACAGGTGGCATAGTCGCCAATTTCGCAGGAAGGGCAGCTGCGGCAAGGGAGGAGCGGGAACACCGCGGCGCGCATGCCGATCAGAGAGGCGTCGACGCCCTCGCCGACAGCCGATATTTCTCCCGCGAATTCATGTCCCGGCACCGTTGGGAACGAATACGTGCCTTTCGTGAAGACGCGCGGAATGTCGGAGCCGCATACGCCGCAGGCGCGGACCTTTACGAGAACTTCACCGGCCCCCGGTGACGGCATGCCGATGTCCTCTACCCTCAAGTCGGAAATGCCGTGCAGAACAGCTGCTTTCATCAGGTTTCCACTCCTTCACGTTCGTTTGTTCGTTTGTTTGTTTGTTCATTCGTTTGTTACGCTTTGACGAATTGTCTCCAGTAGTTCACGGAATCCACATGATCCTGAATAATCTTGAATTCGCTTCCCCAAGCCTCGCGGTGCCCAATTTCGAAGATCAGCTCCGCCTCCTCCGCGCCGGAAGCTTCAATCGCCTCAAGAAGCGGTTCCCCAAGGACGATGCCTACCTTGTTATACTCCTCGGTGAACGGCCAATGACGGCTGTGGTTCAACTCCGTTTGCTGAATATGAATAATCGGCGAGTCCTTGCCGAGCTCCCGAACCCAGCGGTACGGATCCCGATCGTTCGGATGCGGCGCGTGGCCTACATCGAGACAGATTTTGAACGGAAGACCTGCCCCGTCATTTAACCGCTCCAAGAGCTCCTTCGTATCTGCCACGGTATTGGCCATCTCGCGGGGAATCGACATCGGTTCGAACATCAGAAATTCCATCCCGAGATCGCGGCAATGCCAGCTGAGTTCTTTCCAGTGCTTCAAGCCTTCCTCGATGATATATTCACGGCGCTTCGGATCGTCATAATTCGCGAACGTGAGAATGCCGAAGTGGCTGCCGGTTGATTTGGCTCCCATTTCCGTGGATATCTGCGCGAACTTCTTGAACCAATCAAGCCAAACTTTGCGCATCGCCGCATCCGGATGCATGAAGTGGTTAACGCGAGTGAAGGCGCTGGTGAAGGTGCTTGTGATTTCGAGCCCGTATTTAGCCGTGTTTTCATTTATAAGATGGACCTGCTCCTTGACAACCTCTTCCGGCAAAAACACATTCAGCAAATCCGCAACAAACTGCACATACTTGAGTCCCATGTCTTCCGCGACAATCTTCGTCCACACATGCGGCTCCACATATTTGTTGATGGCAAAACCCAGATTGATTCCAAGCTTTAAATTTGCGGGCATTCCGGCACCTCCGTGTGATATGTATTACTGATATAATTTAATACTATTTTGTATCAGTGATACATGCAACCCCTTACGCAAATTAAAAAAACTCTATGATCGTTGTTAAACGTTCACAGAGTTTACCTCTATTCCATGCCTATTCTGCTGACACTTTCGCGCAGCACCAATTCGGTCGGGAGCTTCACGGTCAACGCCTCCGCTTCGGGATGCCGTATTCTTTCGAGCAGCAGCTTTGCCGCGCCTTCGCCTAGCGGCCCCGTCGGTTTGCGCACCGACGTTAACGGCACGGCCAACACCCTTGCGAATGCCAAATCCGTGAACCCGGCCACGGATAAATCCTCCGGCACTCGGCGCCCGATCCGTCCAGCCGCGTTCATAAGCTGCAGAGCGACATAATCATTGGAACAGAATACAGCCGTCATGCCCGGATTGTTGTTCAGATATCGCTGCAGTACATCCTCCGCAGCCTCCGTTTCCTGATGGCGGTCTCCCCACTTCAATAGCACGGCTTCGCTCTGTACCGCCATCCCCCTGTCCGCATGGGCTTGCGTATAACCGTAATACCGATCCTCTCTGCTCATGATCCCTGATATATCCTCCGAGACGAAGCCAATTAACCGATGGCCCATGTCCGCTAAATATTGAGTCAACTGATAAGCGCCCTGGAAGTGATCATGATATACACTGGACATCCGGATTTCACGGAACATCCGGTCAACGAGCACGATCGGATACTTCTCAAGATGAAGCCGAAGGACCTCATCACCGCAAGTTCTCCGATTCCCTGGAAACAGAATGATGCCTTCAATACCCGGAGATGCCTTCAAGTCGCGTATAATTGCTTCTTCCGCGTCCAGCTCGCCGTCTGAAAACCGAAGCACGGCTTCATATCCTTCGGA
Source organism: Paenibacillus swuensis (assembly GCF_001644605.1). Taxonomy (NCBI): domain Bacteria; kingdom Bacillati; phylum Bacillota; class Bacilli; order Caryophanales; family Paenibacillaceae; genus Paenibacillus; species Paenibacillus swuensis. The sequence continues at coordinate 4,493,138 of NZ_CP011388.1, forward strand.
CTGAAGCGCTCTTGATGCGGCTTCGCACACCTTGCCCGCATATTCGTCCAACGCCGGAACGACAATGACGACTGTCCGCGGGACCGACCGGCTCGGGTGGTCCTTTACGGAAGCTTCGAATTGCCGATTATTCCTAATCGGGCTGCCGGAATTCTTTGTTTCACCCGACACATTATCACTATGATCTTCCGACAGCTTTACCTCCGCTTTTGCCAAGAACGTCCCTCGCCGGGGTAATCGGTACACGACCCCTTCCTTCGCCAACTGAAGCAAGGCCTCCTTGCTGGTCCGCGTGCTCACGCCGAACAGTTTCGCAAGCTCCGCTTCGGAGGGCACCGGATCATGAGGCTGTAATCCTTGCTCGAGAATCAGCTCCAGAATACGCAACCGCATTTGCTCGTACAAGACAACTGGCCCCTTCTTTAACTGTACTATTTCCCGCATGCCAATGGCTCCTTTACACTCCGCACAATTTCCTTATTCTACAACTTTTATGTATTAGTAAAACATATTTAATCAGAAGATGCAATGCGCACCAAACCGCGCCGATGTGGAAATGGTCTGATTTTATTTTGAAATTCAAACGAAAATCTCCCGCATTACCGAGGAAAGCACCATTTTCTCATAATGTATAACCGCTTTCTATCCGTAGCTTCGCTGTTGAGGGCATATAATGGTTACATGCCTTATCAATGTAATGTAGGAGAGAAACTAATGATTCAATTTCCCCCAATCAGCCGCGCGGAAGCCCTGTTGGCCGAGGATATGTTGCGCCGGAAGATGAGTCAGGCCTTTCGAATCGAGTTCATGTTCTTTGCGGGGCAGAAGTCCGAATTCATATTGTGGCTGCAAGAATGCACCCCTGCGGTCCAAGGAGTCTCGTGGGCCATCTGGACCGAGTGGTACTATACGATCGCGACGCCTTTGCTTTCCATAGCCAATCGAATCCATATCAACCGCGGCAGCGATTCTGTTGTGGACTCGGATACATTAATGCGAATTACCTCGCATCACAGCCGGGATTCCGCGCTAAACTATTTAAGCGATTATGGCGCCAAGCTGTTCACGTTCCGGGATCTCATCCATGTGACAACGGACAAGGACGCCGAACTCATCGCCCGCTTACACAGTTATATCGCATCCAACCTCCATGCGGACCTTTCCTTGAGCAGCCTTGCCGATATCGTCCGTCTGAATGGAAGCTACTTAAGCCGATTGTACAAAAGCGTTACGAATCAATGTTTAATGCATTATATTACCGATGAACGAGTTAAACGCTCGAGAGCGCTGCTGCGCGACAACCGCCTGAAAGTGCATGAAATCGCCGGAAAGGTGGGCTTTCTATCGCCTCCGTATTTTACACGTTTTTTCAAAAAAGAGACGGGAATGACGCCCATGGAATACCGGGAGTTGGTCCTCAATCATTAACAAAAGAAAATCTCCCGCGCAAATGGTCGGGAGATTTTCTTTGTAATTCTGTGATTATGGCGCCGTTACAGGGATTGACGCAAACCCGATAGCCTGAAGCCATTGGGCGCAGACAACCGTCCATTTCCCGACATGCGCGTCGTCCTCAGCCAAGCCCAAACCATGGGCGCCCTTGCGAAATACATGCAAATCATAAGGGACGCCATACTTGGTCAGTGCTTCCGCGAACAACAGGCTGTTGGTAACCGGGACGCCTTCATCATCTGCGGTATGCCATAGAAAGGCTTGCGGCGTAGAGGCATCGACATTACGTTCCAGGGAGAATCGAACACGAATCGCCGGATCAGTTTGACCCTTGAGTAAATTATCGAAGGATCCGGAATGGCTCCCATCGCCCATCGTAATGACAGGATAACCCAGCACCAACGCGTTCGGTTTCGCATCCAGACTGTCAATCGCATCGAGCGGGTGTCCTTCAGCGAAGCTTACATTTGCGAGTGTGGCAATTGAGCCCGCAAGATGCCCGCCGGCCGAGAAACCCAGAATACCGATCCGGTCCGGATCAACATTCCATTCTTCCGCGCGGCAGCGGACCGTCCTGATGGCTCTTTGAGCATCCAGCAAAGGGCATGGATAGTGGTAATCTGCGTCCGCGGTTCGGTAATGCAATACGAAAGCGGAAATTCCGATACTGTTCAACCAACGGGCAATCGGTTCACCCTCATGCGGCGCTTTCAGCCAATAACCGCCGCCGGGACAGATTACTACTGCGGCGACAGGTTTATTCGCTTGGACCAGATATGGAGTAATGGACGGACAATCGTCTCTCTCCGCGCCTTTGGCCAGTGGCGCACCCTCAGGCCATAACAGAATTTCTGAAGTTGAATCAGACATGATACGATTACCTACTTTCCTTATTCGTTAATTCGGCTGTTCCGAATTTTCGTCCGTATGGTTTGCATCTGCTTTCGGCAGCAGTAAGCCATTTCCTGCCATATTCATAGTGAACTTTAGACTCCGGCACCCGAGCCTATCCTGGAGGACCGATATTCGCTGGGCAATAATCCTACATTATCCCGAAACACCTTACTAAAGTACCTTTCATCCTGAAATCCGGCTTGCTCTGCAATGCGATAGACCGGCATCGTCGTCGTCGTTAACAATTCCTCCGCTTTGCGAATGCGAAATTGCTTCATCAGTTCATTGAAAGGCTGCCCCACCATATCCTTGAAGCACTTGCTGAAATAGCCCCGAGAGATGTTGACCTTCTGCGCCACATCCTCCTGATTCATACCGCTCTTCATTCCGCGGCGCATATAGTCAATCGCTTGCAGAACGCTCATGGACACTTCCTTAGACAAGTGCAGCTTGGATGCCGCAGCCATAAGCGATTGACGGATTTCCCCCAGCACTTGTTCGCATTCCTGCCAAGACGTTGCCTTTCGCAAACGCTTCTTCCACGGTTCGTATAAATCTCCCTTCAACAATTCCCCCCAGCCCTCCACCGTCGTGGCCGCAAGCCGCAGGATGTCCTCATGAGCCGGTTTAGCTTTAAGAAGCTCTGTGCGAAAGGTTTGCCACGCGCTCTGATCATATACCCATGAGAACCTGTGCCAGATCTTCTCCCATTCGCTATGCGCCTCCTTCTTCAGCCCTCCTGCCCCCCTCGTATCCTTGGCAGGACGAAGGTGCGCCCAAGAGATATAGTAGGTTTGTTTCCCATGCTCATACTCATAAAACCAATCCCGTTCAAGAAAAGCCGAAAGCCTCGCAGATACCTCCCCAGGATGAAACGGTTCGATTTCATTCACCACAACAACTTCCCAATGCACCGAGTCCATTTGTTCCCAAACCCGCTCCGACTCCACAACTTCGACGGTAGATTCTCGACGAGGCAAAAACCAGGCGTTGTTCTTCACTTGAAACAGACCCGCTCCGCTCCATTGGCTCAGTAGAAGTTTTGCTGCATGCGGGAGTTCCGTCTTGGCCATCAGAAGCATCCCCCAATTTATTGGAGCCGACAAAGGGGCGGTAGTGACAGGCGAATCTTCTGAACCGACCTGTATAGCTTGCAGCTGTTGAATTCGATTCGTAATGCGCTGCAGCACTTCTTCCACGCGTTCTTTCTCTAATTGTGTCTTGACCATGTAGTCCAGCGCGCCGAGTTTCAGCGCTTCCTGTACGAACTGGAATTCCTGATGACAGGTGAGAACGACTGAAAGTAACCGCGGATGCTTAGTGCGAACTTTGCGCAACAGATCGAAGCCCCCCATGACGGGCATCGTAATATCTGTAATAAGCAGATCAATCTCGTTACTCTCCAGAAATTCAAGCGCGGATTCACCGTTATCGGCTTCGCCCACAATGGTCATATTGTGACTGCTCCAAGGAAGAATGTGAATTAATCCTTGCCGAACCAAGTATTCATCATCCACGATTAACGTTCTGATCATGTTGAGGCTCCGCTCCCTTCATTGTAATCGGCAACAGCATCATCATCCGCGTGCCGAGACCCAGTTCACTGACGATTTCCAACCGGTAAGGCTCACCGTAATACACCCGGATCATCTGATCGACATAGCTCAGACCAATGCCTAAACCAACCTTGCGTTGTTCCCCCTCATCTTGCCGTAACAGCCTCTGTTGAGTTTCTAACGACATCCCTTCACCGTTATCCTCAACCATTATGAGGAAATGGTTCTCATCCTGCAGCTTAACCGACACCTCAATCGCGCCGTCCTGCTGACGGAAGCCGTGGTAGATGGCATTCTCCACCAGCGGCTGAAGCAAGAACCGGGGAACCTGCAACTGTTCCACTCCCGCGTCTTCCTGGATATTCACACTGAACTTGTGATTATAACGGATTTGTTGAAGCTCCAGATAATCCCGGAGCGCTTGTACTTCCTGGTGGATCGTAACGATATGGCCGTCTTTCGCCAGATTATAGTGAAGTACCCTTGTGAACGTGGAAATCAGATTGACGATCTCTTGCTGTTTGTTCATCGCCGCAATCCATTGAATCGTGTTAAGCGTGTTATGCAAAAAGTGCGGATTAATCTGAAACAGCAGCTTCTCGACCTCCAGATGACGTTTGTTCTTTTCTTTGGTCTCCACCTCTTGCAGCAACTCTACAATCCGTTCCTTCATGAAATGGAATTTATTCAGTAGATCGTCATACTCCATAATATTGACATACCGGATTTGCATATCGAACTGGTTGTTGGCAAGCAGTCGGAAATCCTCCTTGAAATGGGAAATCGGTTTGTAAATCATCCGCCATATAATCCATCCAAGCGCCAAGCTCAGAATAAGCGTCAACATTCCAATCAGCAGCAGATTACGGAACCACTGATTGATTTCCTGATTGTAAGCGCTCTTATCAATGACAGCCAACAAGCTCCAGCCCGCCTTGCTAATATCCCGAAACATATAATAATCTTTCTGTTCCTTGGCCGCGCCCGTCGGTATGCCGCTCAGGGGATACCCTTTCGGAAAGCTTTTCTCGTCTTCGCTATACAGCACTTCTTCATTCTGGTCGAGAATCAAATGCTTCACCTGGTAACCGTACTGTTCGCTGCTGATCAATTTATTAAATAACTTGAAATTGGTTTCAATATAGATATACGTCTTCTGAGCAAGCCCTTGTATTTCCGGTTTCTGCGGAATCAACAAGTCCCCTATCGTTTGCTCGACATTCAATTCCCGGACGACCGAGAACACGGTTTGGTTGCCGTTGCGGTAAAACGTTCGATGAGGACCGTAAAATATGATATTCTTTTCTTTGCTCATGACAGGGTTTGAAAACATATTGGCGTCCAGATCCACAGAAAGACTGTTAAACAGATATTCATGGGTGGACGGCATATAGTAGGACATGAGGCCCAGACTGGGATTCGTATAATTCGTCAGCGTCATGGAAGCATCAATGTATCGTTTATGCATCTGCTGCTCGCTTGTCCCCGCCGTTTCCATATACTTCTGTAAACTGTCCCCGATCTTGCCGTCAAGGGCCAATTGCTTGGAAGCGTAATTCAGATTCTCGAAGACCTCTTCAATCGCTTCCCGTTCCAAACGAAGATTCTTATACACACCCTTCTCGATCTTGTTCTGCAATATCGAATAGGTAGAATAATAGGTCATTCCTCCAACCAGCACAAAAGGGACGACTGTCACCAGACCCAGCACTAGCAGCAACCTGTATTTCAGCGCGTAAGGAAGTAATAGATTTCGAATGACGGACATGGCTTTCTCCGCCTGAGGCATGCTCTTCCCCGCCTTTCCACATTTCTTCGCCTCTAATTATATCAAAAAAAAGGAATAAAACCGCCATTGTTGACGGTTTTCCCTTACAACTACTCTTTCACTGAACCCATCGTAATCCCTGTTATAAAATATCTTTGCATCAGCGGGTAAATGAGCAGCACGGGGATCATGCTGACAATGATTTTGGCCGAATTCAACGTCTTGTTGGACACCCTCTGTAATCGGTCCAGATCCTCCGAAGTGACGCGGGTCGGATCGATTTGAACGATCAATTGCTGCAGGTAGGATTGCAACGGCATATTATCCGGGCGATTAACGAAGATCATCCCTTGGAAAAATTCGTTCCATGTATAGACGATGGTGAATAAAGTAATCGTTGCAAGCACTGGCAACGACAGCGGCGCATAGATGCGAGAAATCATGTACCACGGACCCGCGCCGTCGATAGACGCCGATTCGTCCAGTTCTTTGGGCAAATTGCGAAAGAAGTTAACGACAAGTATAACGTTGAACACATTGACGACCATCGGCAATACAAGTCCCCAGATCGAATCAATCAGGTTCAGATTCTTGACCACAAGGTACAGCGGGATGAGTCCGCCGTTAAACATCATGACAATCAGGAGCAGCCACATGTAGACGTTGCGAAGCTTGAAATCCCGGGTTTCTCTGGATAGCGGATATGCAGCTAACAGCGTTACGATTAACGAAATAACGGATACGAGCACAACCCGTTTCAGCGAAACGATAAACGCGGTCCAGAATTTACTGTCTTCCAGAATGCCGATATAGGAAGCAACCGTGAAGCCCTTGGGCCAGAAAGTTACGAAACCGGCGGAGGCGAACGAAGGCTGACTGAAGGAAACGGCAACACTATGCACTAACGGCGCGATGGCCGTAAACGAAATGATGATGAGCAGCGTATACAACAGGAAATCGGTGAACTTGTCGCTGAAGGTTCTCGATGTAACCATTGGGGCCCTCCCCTTTCTTTCTGAGGTTGGAAGATGAAATTAGAATATACGATAATTTGCAAACCTGTAGGCCAATCCGTACGTAATGGCGATTAATATAAAGCTGACGATAGACTTGGCCAGACCGATTGCGGTAGCAATTTCGTATTGCGCGCTGACGAGACCCATTCGGTACACATAGGTGTCGATAATATCGCCGGTATCGTATACGAGGGCGTTGTACATATTGAACACCTGATCAAAGCCCGCGTTCAGTACCCCGTTCAGACTCAAGGTGGCCAGCACAACGATGGTTGTAGCGATACCAGGAAGGGTAATATGCCTCATCTTCCGCCAGCGCGATGCGCCGTCGATATCGGCTGCTTCATAAAGCGCCGGGTTAATGCTGGTCAATGCCGCGAGATAAATAATAGTACCGAAGCCGAATTCCTTCCAGGTATCGGTAAGGACAAGAATCGGACGAAACCAATCATTACTTCCGAGAAACATAATCGGTTCCATCTGAAACAGTTTCCCGAGCGACTGGTTGATAATGCCTTCCAGACCGAAGATATCTCTGAAAATCCCTGCCAGAATGACCCAGGACAGGAAATGGGGCAAGTATACCAAGGTCTGCACGCTTCGCTTGAACCAGCGGACGCGAATTTCATTCAGCATCAGCGCGAACAGGATTGGCGCCACGAGTCCTGCCGAAATTTTCATAGCCGCAATGATCAGCGTATTTTTTAGAATAATAAGACTTTCGGGATTCTGGATAACGAACTGAAAGTGAGCAAGTCCTGCCCAGGGCGAACCCAGAATTCCCTTTGAGGGGTTGAAGGTCTTGAACGCCAGCACAATCCCGAACATCGGCGCGATATTAAAGATTCCGATCAGGATCAGGAGCGGCAGCAGCATCAAATGATAATGAAACCACTTGGTTTTGTAGAAAGGATGTTTCCTCGTTGTTCTGTTGTATAGAGGTTGCGCAGTTGACACCGGCATCGTCATTTTCGCATCGGCTGAATCGGCCATATCCTCCACCGCCTTCCTGTTACGTTAGTAGAATTAGTTAAGTTTATATTTATTACTATAGAGCAACATGCGGTATTCCTGTGAGAGAAAGCGGGGTTGAGGACCTGCGAATTTCGTCTACTAATGGCAAAATAGAGCCCGTATTCATAACAAAAAGGCTGCCTAAACACGTCCTGCGGACCTGTCTAGGCAACCTTTCACATAAGTCACAACTTACTGCATCCGTTTCTATTTTACAACTGCTTCATTCACTTCGTTCGTAATCTGCTCGCCGCCAAGCTGCTTCCATTGGTCTACGAATTTATCGAACGAATCTATAGGCTGTTCACCCATAATGATTTTCACATAGGTTTTCATCTGCAGGTCGAATAACGTGCCCCACTTCGTCTTCATGGATTCTGTCTGACCGTTAAATTCGCTGTATACAATGTTGGACTTGCCGCTAGCTACCGCACCAATGCCTTCCATCCAAGCGGTATATTCCTGCCAATGGGAGATGTCCTTCTTTGGATTTTCTTTCTCTGACTTGATTTTCGTATAAATGGATTGCTCTGATTCATCCAAGGTATCCTCACCCGCCGTACCGTCTTCAACCGCTTTAAATTTCATATAGCTGCGAATCGTGGTATCCGTGTATGCCGGGGCGGTTGTGATCGCGAATGATCCTTCCGCGTTCGAAGCGGACCAGCCTTCGCTAAGATCCAGCGCTTTCAGTTCAGGCACCTTCTTCTGGCTGTACATTACACTCCAGTTCATGAACTTAACAGCCAATTCCGGATGGGCGAAGCCTTTCTTGACGACCGTGTACGTATTCACCACTTTATCCGCGGACGCGTTCATAACGCCGCTTGCGTCCAGCAGAGGGAAAGCTTTCCATTGCGCTTTCGGATCGTTCTTTACAACCTCGCCAAGCGGCCAGTGAGGAGCCCACCAAGGCTGGAACATCATGCCGGCTTTGCCGGATGTGAGCATTTCTGTTGTCTTGCCTGCGTCAATGACACCGAAATCCTTGTTGATCAAGCCCGCTTTATACAGCTCAATAATCGACGCCAACGCTTCTTTCACTTTTGGATCGATGCCGCCGTAGATCAATTTACCGTCTTCACCTTTTAACCAATTCCGCGGATAGGCGTTATTCGCCGAGAACAGCGCATCTAGGGTGTGCATACCGCCGTTCGTGCTCATAATATCCTTTTGTACCGCAAGACCCGTTTTACCGTTTTTGGCAAAAGCTTCAGCAACCTTCTTCAAATCCGCCAACGTTTTGGGTTCCGGCAGCTTGTATTCTTCGAGCCAATCGGTACGCACCCATACAAGCATCTGTTGGGTCATATCCGCCTGATTGGGCAGCCCCATCAGCTTCCCGTCAAGCGACGCATAATCCAGTGCTTTATTACTCTCCGATTCGAAACGCGCTTTGACTTCATCGGAGGCATAATTCTTGTATACTTCAGTTAAATCTTCAATCATATCCGCTTTCGCCATGCGCTCAAGCACGGTTCTGGCGTCATAACCGAAGTTGGTGTCGCTGATCATGAATATATCCGGAATATCGCCGCTTGCGATCGCCAAGTTCAACTTGTTGCCGAATACCTGACCGTCGTTGTTTGCCGTCCAGATGACATCCACATCCACGTTCAGCTTCTCTTCGAGGAATTTGATATAATCGTTGTCCTCATACGTTTGACCTGCCGGAAACTTCGGATCCGGGTTTGTCGAGACAACCGTTGTGAATTTGACTTTCTCAGCCTGCGGACCGAGCGGGTCCGGTTTCTCCTCTTTCGGTGTTTCGTTCACCGGCTTTTCGTTACCTGCCGCCTCGTTCACTTTCTTACCGCCGTTCGCTTCGTTGACCCCGTTGTTACCGCTGTTGCATGCTGTAATAAATACCATGAGCAGAATCAGAGCTGAAAGCATGAATTTCTGTTTCATTGTTCCCCTTCTCTCTTTGCTTAGTATTAAAATTATTTACGTATTCATCATACTTTACAAACGCTTACATCATAGAGGGAATTCAATGATCTTAACCTGCGATTTTGGTGCTGATCTGTTCCGCTCGAGTTTAATCCATAGGATTGGTGACCATATTCGACATCAGCGTCTACTGATTTCGCACATTTGCATCTGTGTGGCTTCCCCTGTGGTCACTTTAATTACACTTATATCGTACCATGTTTAAGCGTCGCTGTTTCCATCAGATCGAACCAATCGTATCGGACTTCCTCTCCGCCTAACCGCCATCTGGCGGGACAGCTGTTTTCCAGCCAATCCAGCGGTACTGCCGCGGGCAACGGTTGCGATGCTGCACGGAAAGCTTCAGCCAAAGCCTCTTCCTGCTCCCTTCCTATTGCCGCCGGATGCGCCGATACAAACAGCGGTGTGCCGCTATTCGCAAGAAGATGCAGCCATTGCTTGTTCAGATGCCAAGGAATTTGCTCTGTTATGCCGACACAGTCGGCGTCTGCGGCGAAAAAAGCTTGATGCTGCGGCATTCGGAAGGCAAGCGTGTTCACCCCGTATTTGCGAGTGCGTTCCCATACCTTTCCGCTGGTATCATCGCCTGTGCGCTGCAGATGAACATAGCCTGCAGCGAGATGCCCAATCGTATTGCAGCCAATGATTATAGCATTTCCTGATGCTTCACGGATGGCACGATACAGGTCTGTAACAATTTCGGCAGTCGTTCGCGACTGATCGGCGAATGACCAACCGTCATCTGTCGGCTGCGACCCCATCTCGAAACCCCACTTTCCGAACAGATCAAACGTGCTGAAGTCATGTTTAATCAGCTCGTAACCCCATGCCGCTACACGTTCAACGTCTTCCCGAATCTGATCCAGCACCCCCGGGATACTAGGATCCATAATGGTTCCTTCAAAAGGAAAATTCACGTTTCTCCTATTGTTGAGCTGCCACTCTTCAGGAGTCTTCATTGTAGTCAGCAACGGCCTCATCCACAAACCCGGACGTGTCCCCAGCGATTTCATTTCTCCTGCAAGAGCGGCCATATCGGGAAATTTGTAATTGCCGGCAAACCATGGACCGCCGTTACAGACCCTCGAATGACAGATTTGCCAGCCGTCATCAATGATCATATAGGGACGGGGACCGCTTGACGGAGCAAGCGCAGCAATTCGTTTCGTATCTGAGAGAATCTCTCGATGCGAACTTTCCCCGTAAGCATAGTACCAGTTATTTCCTCCATATACCGGCTCATCAGGAAGCAAAGGTTGCTCGCACATCACCCGGCAGAATCTATGCATCGATTCCAACAGAGTCTCCCCCGCTTGTCCCTCATGACGAATGATAACCGCGGCCAGCAATTCCCTTCCGTTCAGTATAACGCCGCAGCCGCCCGAGCGCACATCAAGCCACAGCGTGATGCCGGATGCGTCCGCTTGCCAGAAACAAAGCGCTGCCGCGCCTGTTTGCACACCAAAGCCGTAGACTTGCCCTTCCGTATAAGCCGTCCAATACCATGGCATAACACGCTCACTGATCATCCCGCGCCACTCGAGATCGCCATAACCTCGCTCCCAATGGTCGGCTGCGATATGCGTTCCCTGGGGAAATTCCCCCTTCCACCGAATGGCGATACGGAGAACCTCTTCATGATTACTCATGAGATAAACAGCACATCTGCTGCCTGTATCCTCAAGTCTCACCTCGATTCCGGGCGCTGACCAGTTCGGACCGTCAGGGTGCAGCCTTCTCCATTCGTTACCTTGCTGTACGATAATTTCCGATGGAGTTTGTTCAAATTTCAGTTCCATTGCCATTCCTCGCTTTCCGTGTTGCCTTTACCATCATCTTAGCAACATCTCGGGAAGAAGAATGTGCGACTCTTGCACGTTGTTGACAGCTAATACTACGAATATGGTCTTCAGTTACTAACCCATCGACCAAAGTTCACCGCAACGCACAAAGGCAGGAGTCTAATTACTCCTGCCTTGGGTTATGTTTAATGTATTTCTCAAAACTATTCCGCGAACCGAGCTCGAACATATGTCCGGGGATCTCCCCAGATCCACCCCGCAGGTGTCCACACTCTTTCTTTGGGCATATCTCGCGAATTTACCTGTACCGTAATCGATAAGGGGAGCTCCGTACCTTGACGAAACAACGGGAAATCGGCCGAATCTCTTCCAATTTCAATATGGAAATCGAGCGTCTGTTCTTCCCCGCGGCTCCATGAAGCAGTAACATATTGCTCCGCATCCGCAGGGAAGCTCGAACCTATGTCGACATAATCCAGATACGTGCCAGTAACTACAGAACACTTTCCCTCAGGCAACCTAGCGAAGCTATATTGATAATGATTTACCGCAATCCACACATGATCCTTGTCCCAAATCCGATTGGACGGTTCAATCACCCCCGGAAGCTTTTCCCCGATGAGTCTGATGTGGAATACCAGTCCGTTCTCGTGCCAGGTCATATGAGCGGATGCGCGTAAATCCTTTTTGTCAGGCACAAAATCCAGTTCTCCGAGACTTGAACCGCCATGAAATGGCCTCTGATTATGCTCTAAAACAGCTCCATGCGGCACTGCTAATTCAGGACCCGCCGCCACATCTATATGCACACCGCGGTTAAACGCTTGAAAGTTCCATGAATTCATCCATTCTATATAAATCTGATCGCCTTCGAACTGAATAGGCAGCCATACATGACGGGAGTCGCTAAGGTTCGGGTATCTCCATCTATCGCACATGAGAATGTACTGATTCTCTTGGCCCGCCACAGTCAGCACATAGGTCGGTTGGGAATGAAACGTGCTTTCGCGCCCAGTTCCTCTTGCAATCATCCCTTGTACTTTCCACTCGCCCATAATCGAATCCGATACAGCGTAATAGGATGCGTTCGGACTAAAACCCGTGCAGCCGGAAGCAATCATATAATATTGTTCCTGATGCTTAAACAAGGCGGGCGCTTCGCGAAATTGTCCCTGAAATACTTTCTTGAACCGCCCGTCCATGGCAAGATAATCGGCCGTTAACAAGTTGATCTGTAAATTGGCATTATTATCCGTAGCGTGAATCAGGTAAGCTTGACCGTCATCATCCTGATACAGCGTCATATCTCGGCTCTCTGCTCCATTCGGCCGGAAACTGCCTACATATGTATAAGGTCCGTCAGGCTTGTCACTGACCGCAACTCCTGCATGAGCCAGGCCGTAGCCCTTATTCTCCACATGCATCCACATGACATAACGTCCGCTTTCCGGGTGTCTGATCACTTTGGGACGTTCAATGATGCGGTCCGGATGGAGCTCATGACCTTCCGCTTCCACCGGCGCTAGCGCGATGCCCCGATACGTCCAGTTCAATAGATCCTCAGAAGTGTAACAGCTAATACCGGGAAAACTCTTGAACCCGTCTCTCATTTCGCCAAACCAATAGTATAGACCTTCATCATAAAGCACTCCCCCGCCATGTGCGCGAATCGGGTTTCCTTCCGTATCCAACCAGCGTTCCCCCGGCTTGAACCCATTGGTCATACCCGGCCTCCTCTCAACTTACGATCTCCTCATCTCATTATAACGAGAAGAATAGAATGCTGACAGGGAGCTGTGTCTTCATTAGGTTGAATTATGTTGTTTTTAAACTTCGACGGGCTTTGAGCTGTGAAATGATAAAGAGAATCGGGATGTAAGCATACAGTACATAAAAACCAACGGTATTGTACATCTTGGTCAACTTTTGCAACGTCTCGTAATTGGTTATAAGCATACCCAAGATGCCAATTCCCCCAAGGAGAACCAGCAAACTTATCCACTGCTTCAGATGAAAGCTTCGCTTGGCAAATCGGCAGGAAACCCAAAGACTAAGGGAAATGTTAGCTAACAGAGGTACCAAGAAAATGGATGTCACCAAATATTCCAACCTTTGAAAGAAAGGAAGTTGAATAATCATATACATATGGAAAGTGGGCCAGATCAGGAGCCTCAATTGACCTTCGCTGAAGAACATATAGGTTATAAGGATCAGTGCCGTATAAAGGACAGTGGCAACTAGAACAGATAATTGTGCCCATTTCTGAGATTTAGCCGGCGATTTGATAAAGGGATAAAGCATGAGTAATGCTTCTACACCGATATATTGAAGCGTCATGTCCTTTGAGGATATTAGAAATTCTTGCAGTGTATGGTCGATTAAAGGCTTCAAGTTCAACGGGTGCAGATATTTCCACAATAAGAATACTAATGGAATTTTACACAAAACAACGGCAAGGGTTCCCCACAAGCTTGCTCCGTTAATCGTCCGAAGACCGCCGGAAACCGTGTAATAAAACAAAATAAGGAGAATAAGTAAAATGGACCATATGGGAATCGTCGGAAAGAGCCAAACTCGGATAACGGCGATATGACTTCTACACATCAGAAATGCGCCGAATGCAAAATAGAGCAGAAAAAAAAGGTCCACTGCCTTTCCCGCGTACCTTCCAAAATAAACGCGATGGATTGCCGAAATGTCCAGTTCGGGATGGCCTGCGAAAATCCGGTAGATCATCCAGACCACCGCATGAATGCACAAACCTGTGGCAATAACAGATATCCATGCATTATATCCTGCTCCGTTAAATATGTCCCTTTATAGGTTAAGACTCCCAAATCAACCATACTTATGAAAAGCAGGAAGAACAACAACACGGGACTAATCTGAAATTTCTCCTTGATTCCATTGATCATTTTAGTAAACACTCCAGATCATCATAGTAGCAAAATTGTTATTGACCATAACCCGTTTCCAGAATGTTGAGGTTTACATGAATTTCTTCAGTAAATGCCGGATGCTCTGTTCCAGCATTTCGAATCTGTTTCGTATGTCGAAGCACATAATCGGAAAGTCCCATTGGATCAACCCGTTTATCCTTACACAGCGCAATAAACTTCTCCAGATCTGTTGTTAGCTGTTTGCGAACTTTGTTCTCCAGTTCTCTAAACTGTTGTGCTTGTTGATCTTCAGATGCCTGCGGCATATCCTCGATATGAGCGGTAATGTCAAGTTGAATAGAAACTAAAGGACTGCGCTTTTGTTTTATGAACTTATAAGATACTTTAGATGAATTGATTTGCAATACGGTTTCGGACTTCCGGTTCTCCTGCAGCTGCAATTGCAATCTATAACTTCCATTACGGGCATTCTGCAGCAGCAGTTTAAGCAATAAAGCCTGGTTCAGACTAATATGTGTTATGTATTTATCCCTGCGGAATAGAGCCAGACCATCCAATTTTGCTTGGTTTTGCTCCATTATTAGATAGGGTGCAAATAAGTCTCTCCCTTTTCCGTAATAATCATATAAAGCGATATGGAAATTATGTTCAGGGAGATTTCCTTCTTTCATATTCTGTCTGAGTAAACTGGATAACAAAAAAGAATTTTGGGAAACCTGGGATGCCTTCAGCAAATCGTATGCTTCCCGGTCAGCAACAGCGAGTTGCATGCGGGTGGAAATTTTCGGGTCATGGCACAAGTTGTTCATCACTGCCTCCACGCCGGTCCGGGCATAGTCTTTCCCGAAAATAAGCATATCCAATTGTCCGTATTCCAGCGCACCCATGGTTTTCGTGTTTAGTGCCGGCATTAGACCAAGTTCCGAACGTGCGTTTGCAACATACATGGTAGCGCTCATCGTTTCCTTTTCCTTATAGTCGCCAACAAGAATGGAAGCTTTGATGTTATCGCCTATTTGGTCATAGCCAATCGTATGGACGAGGTCTATTTTGTTTACAATCCGCTCACTGCCGCAACCTGTCAGTGTAAGCCAAAGTATGACGATCAGAATATACCTTATGATCATGAAGTTTAGCTCCTTATTCATCATCATCCCATTCCTTTTGCCTCTTCCAGGGTTTAGGATTGTAAAACTTCTTATGTTGTGTTCGTAAAAACCCCGGCCTGTCGGTAATTTTTTCATAATCGGATCGTATAAAGCTGTCACTGAAATCGCCCGGCCGGAAAGGAAACAACGGTACCATATAAGGAAAACCCAAGGAGGTCAGACGAGTAACGTGCACGAGCAGGAAACAGACGCCAATGAATATGCCGAGCGAGCCCCAATATGCGGCTAATAAGATAATTGGAAATCTCAAAAACCGGATCGTATTCGACATCTTGTAGATGGGGGTTGTAAAGGATGCAAGCGCTGAGAGACATACTACTATAATCAAAATATTACTTGCCAGCGCAGCTTCCACCGCAGCGGTTCCTACGATAATCCCCCCTACAATGCCAAGCGTTTGACCGATCTTGCTAGGGAGTCTGGCCCCCGCTTCCCGAACAAATTCAATGATTAATTCTAAAAACAACACTTCTAACACCGGATCGAAGGGAACATTTAATCTGGAATAGATCAGGGGCTTTAACATATCCTGCGGAATGACTTCATAATGAAAGGTCATGATAGCCACATACATGGAGCTGGCTATGATGGAAAATATAACGCCAAAGATTCGGATTATCCGAAAGAAAGAACCAATAACCCATGGCAGGTAATAGTCTTCCGGGGAAATAAAGAAATCAAATAATGTGGATGGGCCAATGATAAAATAGGGAGAACCGTCGCTTATCACAGCTACTTGTCCCCGGATTAGGGAATAGGTGACCCTGTCTCTGCGTTCTGTGTTCAGCAACAGAGGAAAAGGTGTGTTAGAGTTATCCGTAATTAACTGGTCCAATTGTGTGGAGTCAAAGATGACCGTAAAATCTAGCGCTTTAATCCTTTGTTCAACCGTAGCTACGATCTGTTCATTGGTCAATCCGTCAATATATAGAATGGCAATTCTTGAATGAGATATTTTTCCTGATGTAACTTCTTTTATGACTAAATTAGGGATATTGACTTGGGTTCGCATTAAATGAAGGTTCGTATCTAAATCCTCTGTAAACCCTATTTTGGGTCCGACCACACTGAACTCATTTTCCGTATCATTGGTTTTTCGAAGTCCTATTAGGCTTTTGACCTTGTAAAGGATACCGCGATCGGCGTGCTCATGAATTCTTAAGAATACGTGGCCGCTTAGGATCAATTTGCGAATGAGATCTGCATCATCAGAAACTTGGTATTCTTGCAAAGGAATAAACGGAATGAAATCTTCAACATTCTTGATCTCTAGGTTCGTATTGCATTCCTGTAAGGGTTTCTAAATCTTGAATTGTAATTGCTTAACATCCACCAGCGTTGAAAGGTAGCAAATATATATTTTTTGATCAGCTAGAGATATCGTTTTGCTTTTGAAATCGTCTGATTTACGAAATATATTCATGATTTCGGTTAAGGACTTTAGCTTTGGATCAGACGCCTTGTTCGATTTATTCGGATTGTGGACCCTCAAAGAAGAATCAACTCCAAAAAGTTCCTTTGATGGAGAAAGTATGTGTTTCAAGATGTGTTTCTATGCAACCATAAGAAGGCTGTCCTCCAAGGTTAGGTTACCTTAGGGGGACAGCCTTTGTTTCTTAGCTATGCTGTTCATTTGTGTTGCATTATATCAGATGTTTTCCAGTGATGGACTGTTCCGCATGGATAATTTCCTGAGGCGTGCCCTCAAACACCACCTGGCCGCCCTTGCTGCCTCCGTCCGGCCCCATGTCGATGATCCAGTCCGCTTGGCTGATCACATCCAGGTTATGCTCGATGACAATGACCGTGTTGCCTGCATCCACAAGACGGTTCATAATGGCCAGAAGATGACCGATATCCGACATATGAAGGCCGGTTGTCGGCTCGTCCAATACATAGATGCTGCCTTTCTTGTGCAGCTCGCTTGCTAACTTGATGCGCTGGCATTCCCCGCCGGAGAGCGTACTTAGCGGCTGACCGAGTGTAATGTAATTCAATCCCACATCACTCATGGCCTGAAGTTTGCGCACAACCTCTTTAAGCTCGAAGAATTCCAATGCGCGCTCTACTGTCATCTCCAGCACTTCTGCAATGGACTTGCCGTTCAACTTGTACGCCAGCACCTCTTCCTTGAACCGTCTGCCTCCGCATACTTCGCATGGCAGTTTCACGCTTTCAAGGAAAGCAAGATCTGTATAAACAACACCCAGCCCTTGACAGTTCTCGCAAGCCCCTTTGGAGTTGAAGCTGAATAAACCTTGATTTACCTTGTTCGCGGATGCAAACGCCTTGCGCACATCATCCATGATACCCGTATAGGTTGCCGGATTCGATCGTGTTGACACGCCTACCGCCGACTGGTCAATAACGATCGCATCCGAATGCTGGCTGAGGAAGATATCGTTAATCAGCGTGCTTTTGCCCGAACCCGCGACACCCGTCACTACTGTCAGTATGCCTGTTGGAATATCCACACTCACGTTCTGCAGGTTGTGCAGCTGCGCATTCTTGATGGACAACTTGCCCGAAGGTTGCCTGCAATCTTGCTTCAGCTGGAGTGGACGTTTCATATGAGAGCCGGTCAACGTACTTGACGCAAGCAAGCCTTGGAAGCTTCCTTCATACATAATCGTGCCCCCGCGGCTTCCGGCGTGCGGTCCGACGTCGACGATATGATCCGCCATCTTGATTACATCGGGATCATGTTCGACGACAATGACGGTATTGCCTTTATCGCGCAGCTTCTGAAGTAACTCATTCAACCGGTGTACATCACGGGGGTGCAGGCCGACACTCGGCTCATCGAAGATGTAAGTGACATCCACCAGACTGCCGCTGAGGTGCTTTACCATCTTGACACGCTGCGACTCGCCGCCTGATAATGTATCCGTCTCGCGGTCGAGCGTCAAATAGTCAAGTCCGATATCCACCAGATGCTGCAATCGCTCTGTCAGCGACTTGACGACCGGGGCTGCGACTGGATCGTTAATCTCCCGGATGACGCGTATAAGTTGTCCCACTTCCATAGAAGAAACTTCCGCGATATTAAGACCGTTAATCCTGCAGCTCAGCGCGGCTTGACTGAGTCTGGCCCCGCGGCAGCTGGAACAGGGACCTTCGGAAATGTATTGCGCAACCGCTTTTTGTGTGCGCTCGGACATCGTCTTTACATCCCGCTTAATATATTTGTTAGTGAATTTCTCGATGATGCCTTCCACGGTCACATTCATGCTCTTCCCGGCGAACTGCATCTCTACTTTTCTCGCCTTGGCATACAGCAGTTGTTCCAGTTCCTCCTCTGTATAATCGCTCAGCTTCTTATCCGGATCGTAGAACCCCGATTCCATGATCATCGACCAATCCCAGCTGTTCACCTTATAGTCCGCCAGCAAGACGGCTCCTTCTCTCAGCGACCTTGACTTATCTAGCACCTTGCTCATATCAACACCTAGTCTGCGGCCGATTCCGTTGCATTCGGGACACATCCCTTGCGGATCGTTAAACGAGAACATGGAGGCTTGTCCGATATAGGGCTGACCTACTCGCGAGAACAATAGACGAACAATGGGTGAGATATCGGTAATGGTGCCCATCGTGGAATGGGAACCGCCGCCAAGCCGCTTCTGATCGACAATAACAGCCATGCTAAGGTTCTCGATGGCATCGGTATCAGGTTGTGGATACTTAGGCAGGAAATTACGCACAAACAAGCTGAAATTTTCATTCAGCAGTCGTGTCGATTCTGCCGCGATCGTATCAAAGACGATCGATGATTTACCCGATCCCGATACCCCCGTGAAGATTGTGATTTTCCGCTTGGGAATACGCAAGGATACGTTCTTCAGATTGTTTTCCCTCGCACCCGAGATCACGATATATTCCTGATTTAATTCACTCATGCTTACCATCCTTCCAATCGTGTTCATTTTATATTGACATTGTATCATTCATCGTGCACAAGAAAAGTATTAGACTTGTAAAGTTGCGCAGGTGTCTAAAACGCTTCAGTTTGCGCATCGGAAGTTAAGAACACTCGCACCAGTATTACTCCATAAGAATTGAATATACAATTGTAACCGCAAGACTTATCAACGTTGATGTTCCATAATACTTTAATACTCGCATTCTGGATTTCATATAAACGTCTGAGAGCACAACGTACGGATGGATCAAACCAAAGCATACTATAACGAACAAGATCATTGTGCCGATGATCATCATCGAATGAATGGAATCCGTCACATTCTCAGCAAGGCTCACGCTTAAAGTCATGGCAAGGCCCAGTCCAATAAGGACAACAATCATAACATATTGGAGAAACTTTACCCATCTTCGTTCCCATTTGTCGGTCTTTCTTTTGACATAGTAGCCCAAAATTACGTCATTCTCGAGAAAACTAAAGAATCTAGCTTTCTTCTTTTTCTCCTGCTTTGAAATGGAATTCATGATTCGCTTAAATTTTCTTTGCGTTTTATTCGACATATCATTCATCCTTATACTTTGTTGGCATCGTACAAGAATTCGACGAATTTCCTGTTTGCCCTTCTCCTCGCTCGATTCATAATTTTTCAAAAGAAAAAGACCTTGCGATAATTGAATATCGCAAGGCCAAACCCGCCGTTCCGCATACCTAGATTCGAATTATTTCGTAAGCGTAATAGAATCAAGCACTAAATCATACGCCAGACTTTCACTATGTTTACCGGTGATCATAAACTTGAATGTTTTATTGCCTGCTGTAGTAAATGTTTTCGTCCCCAAGTCAAGCTCAGTATACACCCCGCCTGTCGCGACAGGATCATAAGTATCCTGCGGTACTCCTTGGTTCTGCCCATCGATGGAAAGTTGAAAAATCCCCCGCTGGTTCAGCTTTTTGACCTTCACCTTCACGTTATAGGTTCCGGTAAAAGGAAGGTCGATACTGTTATAAGAGATGTAATCCCCTATTCCGTTGGCAACCAGCTTGTCTCCGCCTCCATCGCTCATTGCTTGATCCGTAAGCGTGATTCGTGCATCTCCGGACGAAATCGTCGCTTCCTCGGTTTCCAATTCCCTCACCATTACGAAGGGAGCGACCGGATTCAGCAGTACATAATCCACGGCCAATTCGTATCCGGTGCTGTCTGCGTGCTTCCCTGTTGCCGTAAACTTAAACATGTGGTTACCTGCAGTGTTAAAGTTTACATTTCCCAAATTCAGTTCCTCGTAAACCCCTCCGTTTGAAACCGGATCATAGCCGTCCATCGGTAATCCCTGGTTAGTTCCATCGACAGATAGCTGATATATACCTCTCGTATTTAGTTTTTTTACTTTAACACGCACATTAAAGGTTCCCGCTTCCGGCACATTGACGCTGTAAGAGACGAAATCTCCTACACCATTCGCGTTCAATTTATCCCCCGCGCCTCCGCTTAAATTCACATCTGTAAAAGCTGCGCGGGTATCTCCGGTTGAAGTCGAGGCTGTCAGAGACTCCGTTTCATAGAGCTTGCCTGAGACGGGACTGCCAGGACCCGCGTAGACTAAACCCGTCAGATTGCCCGAAACATATATCGGATGTTTGGTCAGAAGCAGCGTATGATTTCCGGGTGCATAGGTTTGACTGTTCCCCATCATATCCGTAATCGTGATGGCGCTAGCCGTATTCAAGGTTACATTCGCATCCGTAGTCGCCCACATAGCCCGTGTCGTTCCCCCGGAGCTGTTACTGAAAACGTAGCTGTGCACCGCCGAGCTTCCCGCTCCCAATTTATCTCTGCTCACAAAATTCGCTCCCGTCAGCTGCCGGGTCATTGCGGCATACGCAGCATAGCCCGGCTTCGGCACATATTTACCCATAGCATCGTTCGGATGACGGATGAGTCCAAAGTTTCTTTCAAAATCCGTCGGAATGGTCCCTTTGTTAAGGAAGTTATACCAATTATATTTGGCAACCTTCTGCGTGGACATAGCGATAACGTAACTCCGAACCAGATAATCGGCTTGAGTCAGCTCACTCACGCCTCCGCTATTAGAAGACCAACCATCTTCTGTCATATAGATCGGTTTCGATACTTGGCCATTGTACTGCTTCACTAAATTGTCCAAGTTAGAAATAAACTGGGCCAAATACAACTCCGGATGGTTGGCATGATCATATGGATGCATACTGACTGCATCCATATAAGCCAAACCGCCCTTCTGAAATACCGCCTCATGGAACGGCAGCCCTACACCCGCGGTTGCACCGCCAATAACCTTCACCGACGGATTCACCGATTTCGCTGCAGCATAGGTTGATTTAAGCAGCTGGTAATAGTATTCAGGCTTATCGGCTGCAGCCGGACCTGTGAAGAAAGCAGAGATGTTCGGCTCGTTGTAGACCTCAACCTCATTGATTTGAGAACCGAATCTCTGCATCAGCTGTTTCGTATAATTGGCAAAGCCCGTTCTTCCCGCATCCGTATAAGGTGTCACACCCGTTCCATTGCCGTCGTTGTCATAAAGCGAATGATCTAAAGCTAAGGTCATGAGAGGTTTAATCCCTTTGTTGCTTAAAGCCGTCATATAGTCGGTTAGGAAAGGTTGGAACGCATATGTCCCTTTAGTCGTCTCAATATATTCCCATCTTTGAGTATCGCGCACCGTTTTTACTCCCATAAGCTGAAGTAACGGTGCTATCTCCGGATGCTGTCTGGTCGAGTTGCCGAAATGAGTTTGTACACTGAAGAAAGAATCACTGATTCCGCTTGTGTCGAAAGGCGCCAATATGGCAAAGGTCGTAGACTTGGAAGCTACAACCGACGCTCCGCTCTTGGCATTCAAATCCAGCTTAAAATAGCCTTTAGCCGATAAGCTAAGCGTTAATGTCGTACTCCCGTTCACCGGCTTATTTCCTGAAGCCATCACTTTGCCTAAATAATCAGTAACCGAATAATCCACAGAGCTTTGATCCGTCGTAATTCCAAAGCTAACGGTCTCTCCTGTCTGATAAATATTTCCCAGCTTGTGCTGCGTAATGCTTAGCGTTGCCGCCATTGCGGGCGAGGGAATCGCCATAGATGTAATCAAGCCGGCAAACATACAAATCAACACTACCCACATTCCAGGTTTAAAAAAAGACATTATTTATCACGCTCCTACTATAATTTGGATTCACTTACAATTTATATGAACTGGAAAAGAGGTGCAGCCAGCGCCTCTTTCCCAGTAAAGCGTTATTCCAGAATCGCCCCATTTCGAACCAACTCCTCCTGCAGTAAACCTATGCTTAACTCGCCCGGAACCATATGGTTCTGATATGCCAGCGCTGCCGCGGTGCCCGCCGCCTCTCCGAGTGCCATTGAAATGGACATGACTCGCAGCGAGCTGAACGCCTCGTGTGTAGCCGAGATACAGCGGCCTGTTACGATCAGGTTGCTGACCTGCTCTTGAATCAGGCAACGGAAGGGGATATCGTATGAGGTGCCCTTTTTCAATTTCACGTAGTGTGTGCCTTGACCCAACGGATCGTGAATATCGACCATATAATGCGCCTTGGCTACGACATCGCTGAACTTTCGCGTGGTGATGATATCGTGCTCGGACAACGTATACTGACCCTTTACCCTGCGGCTTTCGCGAATACCGACTTGGGGAGCAACACGCTGCAGATAACACGTTTCAAAGCCCGGCATGAATTGTCGGAAGAAGGTTACCGCTTCTTCAACTTGAAAGCGGCCTTCAATCTCTGCGCGAGTCAAGTCCTCCGCTTTCGTGCCGTCCACGTTCTGGATCCGTGTAAAGTTAGCGTAAACGACATCCGGCCGCCCCGGCAGGCTCCAGGCAATGGCAATGTTCGTACGCGGAATATGAAATAAATAGCCGGCCTCCTTCGCTTTCGCCACCCGCTCAGTCTGACCTTCAAAAATCATGTGCGTTTCTCCCGAGATATGTCCGCTGAACGGCCCATCCTCGATAGGCGGCACTTCCCGTACCAGCTTGTCCCCATCCACGCCCCCCACCGCAAACATCAAGGAAACCGGCTGCATTAAGCCGTCCTTCGGTCTGCCGATTTCAAAGTCGACTCCGGCCCGGGCCGCCACGTCTGCATCACCGGTCGCATCGATGTACGTATGCGCTCTAATCGCCTGTCGGCCCGACTTGCTCTCGACAAGAATGGCCTCTATTCGGTCTCCTTGCATCACAACATCCGTGACGAGCGTATGCAGCAACAGCTGAACGCCCGCATCCACCAGTGTTCTTAAGTAGTAGAATGCCAACGCATCCGGATCGAAAGGCTCATAATTGTCCGTTTTCAGGAGTGCGCCCTGCTTATACATAGTCTCGCGTAACGTGCTGTAAATACCGCCAATAACCAGCCTTTCTCCATCATGAAAGCCGCTGGAGAAACCTGCGACCAAGCTGTTCGTGCCGACACCGCCCAAGAATCCATACCGCTCGATTAATAACGTCCTTACGCCGCTTCGCGCCGCGGCCAGCGCGGCTGCGTAGCCTGCAGGACCGCCGCCCGCAACGACAACGTCGACATCCTGAATAACCTCCACCTGCTGCTCGGGAATCCAAATTTGCATCCTGCTTCTCTCCTTTATAACTTCTTTACTATCCCTTCAAGCCTGAGCTAGCCACACCTTCCACAAACCATTTTTGCAATGAAGCTACCAATACAATGAGCGGCACTAGCGAAGAAACGGAGGCTGCCATCATCAGCGGGTAATTCGTTCCGTTCTCATCCACAAAATTGGTTAATCCCAGCGGAAGTGTGTACAAATTTTCGTCACGCAAAAAAATAAGCGGATTCTCGTATTCGTTCCAATGCCAGGTAAACGATAAAATTAGCAGGGAAACAAGCGCGGGCTTCGTAAGCGGCAGACAAATTTGCCAATAGGTCCGCCAATAGCCTGCGCCGTCTACGCGCCCTGCCTCCAGCAGCTCATTCGGAATCGTGGTAAAAAACTGCCGCATCAGAAACGTGCCAAACACGGTAAATATGCCGGGAAGAATAATGGCCCAATGGCTGTTAATCAATCCCATATGGTCAAATACAATAAATCTTGGCACTAACAACACCTGAGAAGGAATAATCATCGTCCCCAGATAGAGCAGGAACAGCGCATCTCTTCCTTTAAAATTCAATTTAGCGAAAGCAAATCCAGCAAGGGAGCTCGTTAACAACGAGCCTATAACCGTGAACAATGTGATCTTAATATTGTTCCAATAATATAAAGTGAAGTTGTAATCCCCTCCCCATACCCCTTTGTAGTTGTCTATATTCCACGTTGCTGGAATCCAGTCAATCGGATATGTAAATAGATCTGCCGAGATTTTGAACGAAGCCGAAATCATCCACAGAAACGGAAACATGAGGATCAGCGCTAAAACCGCCATCAGCAGCGTGACCATAAGCTTTTTTAAATTCAATGTCATAGGCTTGAACTCCCTTAATCTTATAGTTAAAAATGCTGCTGCCATTTTTTCTGACTCCGCCACTGCACCAGCGTAACCGCGAAAATAATCAAGAATAAAAACCAGGACATCGCAGCCGCGTAACCCATCTTATAATGTTGAAACGCTTGAAGATAAATATGATAAGAGAGTACCATTGTCGAATTGAGCGGTCCCCCTTTGGTCATCACATTGACTACCGCGAATACCTGAAAGGTTGAAATGATCAGCGTAATCGCAATTAGAAAGCTGGTCGGCTTCAGCATCGGAATCGTAACTTTGATGAATTGATGGATAGCGCCTGCTCCGTCGATTTCTGAGGCTTCATACAAATCTTTGGAAATCCCCTGGAGACCTGCCATATACAGCACCATCGTATAGCCGATGTACGTCCACACCACCATGATGATGATGGAAAACAACGCCCATTTAGGGTCAGCCAGCCATCCTGGGGGATTCTGAATACCCATTGACCGCAAGAAGCTGTTGAGCGGGCCCGACGATGAATTATAGATCACACTCCATACGATGGATATGGCCACGAGCGAGCTCACATACGGCAGGAAAAAAAGCGTTCGCCAGACGTTCCGCCAATAAACATGCTTGTTCAGAATAACCGCCACCACAAGACCCAAGGCCATCGAGGCGGGTACGGTCACAGCGGTAAAGATGACATTGTTTTTCAGCGAAGTAAGCAAATAGTCGTCCTTGAACATGAGAATGATATTGTCGAATCCGGTAAAGCTCAGTCCATCCAACCCTTTCAAATAATCCCAATCCATGAATATGAGAATAAAGCTAAACACCAGCGGCACGATGATAAAAAACAGCACGCCCAATAAATTAGGTAAAATAAATAAGTAACCGGCTATGTGTTCTCTCAGCCTCTGATTATTCCATTGCCGTACCAAGCCTTTCACCTCTTCCTTGTTGATTAGTCTAAATGTAGCTTTATGCGTTGTTAAAATGAATGGATTTTTATTAGTGCTTTTCGTTGTATTCCATGCAAAAAAAACCCGCTCTTCGTATAAGAGCGGGCGGCAACCTGTATTTAACTGCTTGCGGATAAGAAGGATTAGCGTTTATTTCTTAACAGACTCTATCGCATCGTCCGCTCTTGTCTTCAGTGCGGACATGGTCTTGTCGAGATCCTGAACGTTCATGAAATACTTCTCTGATTCTTCATTCAATATCGTCGTCAACGCCGGGAATGCGGTCGAAATGGTTTGAGCCGGATACACATAATCGGCCTTCAGCACCTTTTTCAAGGAGTCTATATCCATCTGTGCTGCGGCATCGCCTACAACTTGTTCGACAACCTTATCCATATCCGCTTTTTTGTTGCTTGGGATGCGGCCGCCCGGAATCATAAGATTATTGCCCTCGGTAAGATACCAAGTCATAAATTTCATAGCTTTTTCTTTATGTTTGCTGTTTTTGTTAATCGACATGAAATCGTTGAAGCCTGCTACATTCACATTCGTGCCTTTTTGATATTGCGGTGTTGGCGCGAAGACCACTTGAAAATCACGCGGAAAGCCTGTCAAATCTTTCACATAACGGATTAAATGCGTACCTCCGAATACCATCGCGGCTTTACCGGTGAACAATTCACTTTGCGGAGCAAGCTTATTTGTAATGGTCTCCGCCCATTTCACCATAGCGCCTTTGTCATACAATTCTTTTTGAAGCTCAAGACCTTTTCTTAGCGCGGCGCTGTCAAAGTTGGAGGTTCCATCCTCCTTATAGGAGAAATCTTTTGGCTTGGAGGTAATTAAAGTAAACCGCTGGATCGTTTCCCCCGGGTTTTGGATAAAGCTTCCGGCCATGCCGCTTTTCGTTAATTTTAATGCTAAGGCGGTATACTCATCCCATGTCCAGCTATCCGGTACCTTCTCCCCGGCCGCATCCAACACTGTTTTATTCATTAATATCGCCGAGATTTGCTTCATAGCTGGCAAATAGTGTGTTTTACCATCCGTCTTAACAATGTTAGCGTTGCCGATTACTTCATCAACCTTCAAGCCGCTTTTGTCAATTAAATCATCCAGTTCAATCGTCATACCGGCATGAATACGGCGGTTCAAATACGTTTCCCCATAGCTGAAGAACAGGTCCGGCGGATCGGATTGACTCACCAAAGCGGTATCCAATTTCGTATTGCCCGAATCATCGTTCACATATCGCACATATTCCACTTGAATATCCGGATTCGCATTATTCCATGCCGTAACGACGTCCTTCGGACCGCTTTCTTCAGGAACACCGCCCCATATCTTTAATGCCACCTGCTTCTTTTCGACTGCTGACGCACCATCCCCGCCATTGGTTTCCGTAGCTGCAGGACTTCCTGTGTTCGCACCGCATGCTGTAAGAAATAATGTCGTTACCAACAGTATTGAAGCTAGCTTTTGTCCTCTTTGGTTCATGTTGTAACCCCTCCATTTTGGATTGTCTTAAAGACTGAGTACAGCATAGCAACCAGAAGAGTTCTTTATGAATAGATTAATATGTTAGGAATCCGTCTTATTTTTAGTTGTTCAAATACTTCTTTCTGAACTCCAATGGGTAAATCCCTTCTACCTTCTTAAACAATTTGGCAAAATAGTTCGGGTCCGTATAGCCTATCGCATCGGAAACCTCATAGATTTTCACAGAAGGATCCTTAAGCATTTCGCGGGCTTTGCGCATTTTGTGGCGAATAATACAGTCAATAATCGTTTCACCTGTTTCCTTCTTAAAGAGAACGCTCAAATACGCATCTGTAAAGTTTACCGCTCTTGCCAGGTCGGACACCTTGAGCCCTGTCGCATATTGCTCCAGTATCATTTTCACAACCGTTTGAATTTCAGGACGCCACTGCTTATTGGAACACTCCTTGACATAGCTGAGATAGAGCGGTATCCAGCCCCTTAACCATTCATAAATATCCTCCATCGTATCCGCAGCCCGAATGGCATGGAAGGGATTCTTGTCCTCATAGGGCAGTACCGAGTAAATATCTCCGCCGATTTCCTGCAGGTTTTGCGAGAAGTGATAGATCAGCTCGATCCACGCCTCCTTCACCGTTTCCGGGTGCCATCTGCGCTCTTGGACGACAAAGCGGTACAAGTCTTCTAGTCCGACGAGCATTGCTGCCTCGTCACGCTGTTCAATGCGGCGCGTCCACTGCTCCCCTTGCATCTTGAGGAAAGAAAGAGAGGCATCGTTTGGATGTTCCAGCATAGGCTCAAACTGCACGATGTGACCCATCCCCATGTAGAACTGCTGCTGCAAAGCGGTTTCCGCCTCTTCGTATGCGTTATGTATCCCGTATATGTCGGCACATAGACATGAAATTCCAAAGCTGACCGTCAGCTTTAAATAACGCGCCACACAATCCCGCATCTCCTCCAGCATGGGAATGGAACATTGCTGCGTAAGCAAGGCGTATGTACCGGGTTCTAGTTCGATGTATTCGCCCTGCATATGTCCTTTCAGCACCTCTTGGAGCACGTTGGACACCGAATAGCCCAGCAGCTTTTCACTCTTATATTTATTCTCGCCCAGAACCTTTTGGTAATGTCCGATTTTTATGCTTGTCAAGTAAAATGGGCCTTCAATCGAGGTATATCCATTCTCTCTGAACGTCTCTTCAATCTCTTTGCGTGAGCACATCTTCGTGATAATATCGCAAAACCGCCTCTCACTGAACTGCTCCTGCAGTCTGCTTATGCGAGAGTTCAGATGACGGTTAAGAATCTCCTCCGACCGTTCCTTCTCAATCACCGCTTTCAAGGTCAGCAACTTCTCCTGCAGCTCCTCCGGCTCCATCGTCAGCTTCAATACATAATCCAATGAGCCTAGCTGCAGTGCCCTGCGCACATATTGAAAATCATGGAGATTCGAAAGAATGATGCTCTTCATATGGGGATACTTCATTTTGACCTGCTCAAGCAGAGTTAGGCCATCCATCACAGGCATAGAAATATCCGTCAAAATAATATCACAGGTAGATTGCTCCAAAATCTGCAAAGCCTCTATTCCGTTTGCCGCCTCACCAATCAGATGAAAACCATGTTCATCCCACGGCACGAAGGTTTTCAGCCCTACCCGAACCAGAAATTCATCTTCTACGATTAATATGCGGATCATTCTGCTTGTCCCCTTCCAGCCATGGCATGGACAGCTTCACACTAGCCCCGCCCGTTAGACTTTGCAATTGTTCCAGACCATAGCCCTCACCGAAGTGCATATGAATTCGTTCATGAATGTTGCGCAAACCGATTCCACTGAATTTCGCTTGAATAAGCGGATTCGGGGGCACTTCCATCTGTTCCGCTCGTTCAGCAAATCCCACTCCATTGTCATTCACATAAATATGCAGGTCGCCATCAAGCATTTCGGCGCGAATTACGACCTCGATTTGAGAACGATTCCCATGAATAAGGCTATTCTCAACCAAAGGTTGCAGGGACAGCTTTAAAATATGTGCCTTCAACAGAGATTCTGGCACCTCAATGACCAGGCTTAAATGGTTGTTGAACCGAATATTTTGCAGTTTGATGTACTGTTCCAGAAAATCCAATTCTTCTCGAAGGGCGATCATTTCACGGTCATGGCTCATGACGAAGGTCAGCATCTTGCCCAGTGAAGTAATCATCCGGCTAACGTGCTCCGCGCCGGACATGCGGGCCGACCACTTGATGGAATTGAGCGTATTGAATAAAAAGTGCGGCGAGATTTGCGATTGCAGCGCATGAAAGCGGGCTTCCTCCTTACGCTGCTGTTCCTCGGATAAGTTGACGATTAACTTTCTCAGCTTATGAACCATGCTGTTAAAATTGTGACTTAGCAAAGCAATTTCATCGCTGCCTTTAATCTCAATTTTTTCATTGAAATTGCCGTCGCCCACCTTGACCATGGAGCTAAGCAAGCGCTTAATCGGCTGAATAAACCGAAACATAAAAACCACAAACAGAGCGCAGGAGCCCAGAAAGAATAGCGACAGCCAAATAAACGACTGATTTCGCAAGTATCTCAGTCCTTGTGTATATTCGAGCTGCGGCATCACTTGAACGAAGTTCCAACCGAGCTGTTGAATCGTTTGGTGATTAATCAAATAGTTATCTTGTGTAAGCACCTTGTTAGGCCTCTGATCGTCCTTGTCACTGCCTAATTCAAGCTGATCGAGCCTTAGCTGCTGAGCAAGGAGTGGATCACCGAACAGCACCTTTGATCCTTTTAAAAGAAAAATGTCCTTGGCATCCGGCAAAAAATGCTGAAGCGGAATCCCGATCATCATAACCCCCAAGGGTTGAACCGAATCCCCCTTCAATTGACGGGACATTACGAGCAATTGTTCTTGATTTGCCAGGATAGCCGCATTAATCCCGTGGGCATCCTGCAGCTGCCATTGGGGCGTTCCCTTCCCAGCAAGAGCTGCTGCGTACCACCCCTGACTGCTATAGTCATCTAGCAGCTGATCGGGATTTCCCACATTTAAACTGGTAAATACATGCCCTCTGGAATCTACTACCGTGATATAGGAGCGGCTTTGCAATATAAAATCAAGAATGTTATTCAGCTTGGCGTTAAAGCCTATGTATTGCTGAAAGGCACTGTGATCCTCCAGCCATGCATTTTCCTTAAGCTTCAAAAACTGTTGAACTTCCGGATCATTCACAATCAAGTTGGAGGCTTTAAACATCCGTTCAGCGGTTTCGTTCATGCTATCGCCTATTCGGGTAATCACCTGATCATTCGATTGATTGACGGTTTGAACGAAAAGCTGCTGGGAGGAGGAATAATAGGAATAGAACAGAATGAAAATAGGAGCAATTACGAGGGCTATAAAAGCGAAAAGGAGTTTGTTGCGAATACTGTTCAACGGGTACTTGAGCGGATGCAACATATCGGATTCCCCTTTAAATCAGTAACCCTGCCCATCTACCGACAAAGTTTTCATCTCATTCTACTATAAAAGAGGAGCATTGAGAACGAATTATTTTGTGCGGAATCCGGCTATTTCTTAGCTTATAATTTGGTCCTGGAAAATGTGGTGAAAGAAGAAAAAAAGGACCCGTCAGGGTCCTTTTCTTTAACTACACTTACTGTAACCACAGTTCGTGCACGTCTTGCAACCTTCCGAATTCACCAGCGCCGCCGTACCGCACGCCGTACACAGATCCAGCGACGGTACCGAGCTCGGTCTCGCCATTTTCGCCGCAGCAGGTGCAGGCGTTGCCGTCGGCGCGTCCAGCACTTCGCTGGCCGCAGATACCAATTCATCCGGGTCGCTGCCCTGGATGTGAATCTCGAGCGCTTTCGCTACCGCGTCGGCGATCGATTCCACACGGTTCGGGCCGAAGCCGATCGCCCCGGAACCGCCGATACCCTTGAGGTGCTTGATAAGTAACAGCACCTTGTTGCCGTGGTCGCCGTACCGCAGGAACAGCGAGCACACGCGGCCCAGCGCTTCCGCCATCGCGAACACGTCGGAGCCGGCTTTGCCGACGTTCAGGAAGATCTCGCCCGGCGTGCCGTTCAGGTCGTTGATCGTGATATACGCCATACCGAACGGCGTATTCACTTTATACGTAGCGCCCTTCAGAATCTGAGGACGGCTCTTATATTCTTTGTCGAACAATCCCTTAGCCGCAGGGGTTGCCTTCACCGGCAACGAACTTTCCAGTGTTTTCAACGTACCCGCATCGGTACCGGAAGCAACGGAAGCCAATGCCGCGGCCACGCTGTCGTCTTTCTTCTCAGCCAACGGCGCATCCTTCGCAGCTTCATCGGCGGAGGATTTCTTGCTCTCCGTGCTCAATACCTGCACATCACGGGAGCCGTCGCGATAGATTGTTACGCCCTTGCAACCAAGCTCAAACGCCAGCTCATACAACTTGCCGGTATCTTCAACCGTAAAGTCGGCAGGACAGTTGGCTGTCTTGGAGATGGAGCTGTCCACCCAGCGTTGAATCGCAGCCTGCACACGGATATGGTTCTCCGCGGACAGATCCATGGAAGTTACGAACCATTCCGGCAATTCCTGACCCGGGTTCGCGTCTTTCCACTCTTGCGCGATCGGAACATACTGCTTGTCGAAGCCAAGACGGCTTTGACGGAAGTATTCGAACGCGAAGTACGGCTCAATACCTGTGGATGTGCCTACCATCGTACCTGTGGAGCCTGTCGGCGCCTGGGTAATAACGGTAACGTTACGCATTCCATTCTCTTGGATCGCCGCGCCGACTTCAGGGAATTCCCCGACGATGTTGCGCATAAATCCGCTTTGCAGGAATTTGTCTTCGACATAATGCTTAAACGAGCCTTTCTCGCCCGCGATTTCCGCGGAAGACAAGTAAGCTTCTTTAGCCATAAATCCGTACAACTTATCCAGGAATTCAAGCGATTCCGGGCTGCCGTAACGAACCTGGAGCTTAATCATCAATTCCGCGAGTCCCATCGTGCCGAGACCGACACGGCGCTCGCCTTGTTGATTCTCTTTGTTCTCCTCGAAATGGTAAGGCGTCGCATCAATGACATTATCCAGGAAACGAACGGAATAACGCACCGTCTTGCCTAATTCATCCCATGCCACGTCATGCTTCTCGGCATCATAGAATCGGGACAGGTTCACCGCGGATAAGTTACATACGCCCCATGCCGGCAAACCTTGCTCCCCGCAAGGATTCGTACAGATAATCGGGTTAAAGTACCAGGAGTTCGACATTTCATTGTAATACTCCATGAACACGATGCCCGGCTCCGCGGACTTCCAAGCGGATTCAATAATCGTTTGCCATACGTCGCGAGCGCGTACTGTCTTAACATGGTTTACGGACTTGCCCATCTCTTTCCACTTATCCAGGTTGCCGTCCCACATCTCGTCATATTCCGGATCTTTCGTATCCGGGAATACCAAATCCCAATCCAGGTCTTCCTTAACGGCCTTCATAAATCCGTTGGAAACACATACGGACAAGTTCGCGTTCGTCACTTGACCCATCGTCTGCTTCACGGTGATGAAATCCAACAGATCCGGATGCCAGTCGTTGATCATCAGCATCAGCGCGCCGCGCCGGCTTCCGCCTTGTTCGATCAAACCCGTGGTATAGCTGAACAGACCGCCCCAGGATACGGAGCCGCTGGACGAACCGTTAACACCTTTAACGACAGCCCGGCGAGGACGAAGGGAAGACAGGTTGATCCCTACGCCGCCTCCGCGGGCCATAATTTCCGTCATCTCGGACAGAGTCTTCATAATACCGCCGCGGGAATCCTTAGGGGAAGGAATGACGTAACAGTTAAACAGCGTAAGCTCTTCGCTGGCGCCCGCGCCGGCGGCAATACGTCCGCCCGGCACCAGCTTCCAGTCATCCAGAATATATCTGAAGTTTTCTGTCCACTCTTGCTGTTTCTCCGGTGTTTTCTCTACGGAAGCAATGGCGCCTGCCAGACGGCTCCATAGCTCTTCCGGTGTTTTCTCTATAGTAAGGGTAAGTTTTTCAATGTTAGATTCGACGATTTCACCGCCGCGGGTTTGCACGGTTACGTTGTTTCCGTTCCTGGCGATGACTTCGCCGACTTCTTTAGCCGGAAATTTAGGATCATCCTTTGTTAAAACCAGAACGACATCTCCGACTTTCGTCTCGCTGGTGTCCGCATTCTTCCAAGCGTAACGATCCAAGAAAATCTTCTCACTTAATCCTTCTAAACGCTTCTTCTGCACCGTCTCCAACAACAACTACCTCCCACGAAATATATATATCAGCGCTTTACCCACACACATGTTTAAAATACGAATTAGGGCTCTAAGATGGGCAATTCAAGCGGCGAAACGCCTGTTTCGGCCTATATCATTGTATGTATTCAGTACAATATATTGTGTGCGAATACCATTATACTATACTACATATTGTGCATCTAATGACTCAGAGACGATTATTCGAGAATTTCGGGAGTACTGCCCCCGTTTGCTTTCGTTTTCTCTATGAATCTCTCTTTTTTGACTTTACCATCACTCCGCACCGCTGTGCGATTCTTCTATAAACCGAGCCGGCTCCGACCTGCCGAACCTTCATTTTAACACGAACCGGTTTGTGTTTGATTCGCCAATTTTTGGACCATACTAAGAGATGCACTTTAAGTACGTCACGGTACCACCCAGGAATCCGAAGGAGGCTTAATCTATGCGCAACGAGAACCCGGAACTCCATATCAGGAACTTGAACGAACATTTAGAGCTTCAATTCAACCGGGATTGGGTCGGGGAACTGGAAGCCAAGATGGATAAGAACGGTCCTTGGGACGATTGGACGATGTTCCAGCTGGGCATGGAAGCGGAGCAAGCGGAGCTTGTCACCGGATTTGACGATCTGATGTGTCTTCGGCACATTCCGCAGCTGAAACCCCTCCCCCACCAGATCGACACCGCCAAAAAAGTACTGAATGAAATGCGCGGGCGCGCAATTCTTGCGGATGAAGTAGGTTTAGGCAAAACGATAGAAGCCGGTCTGATTCTCAAAGAATATATCGTACGCGGTTTGGTCAGCAAGATCCTTATCCTTGTCCCTGCCTCCCTCGTGCTTCAATGGGTGCGGGAGCTTAACCAGAAATTCGGCATCTCCGCCGTGGCCCAGAAGAAAGAATATATGTGGAAGCAGCATGACGTCGTTGTGGCTTCTATGGATACCGCCAAACGAGATCCCCACCGCGACATTGTCCTGAGCCAGGAATACGACATGCTTGTCGTAGACGAAGCCCACAAACTCAAAAACAAGAAAACGACAAACTATCAATTCGTGACCCATATCCAAAAAAAATACTGCCTCTTACTCACCGCTACCCCTGTGCAAAATGATCTTGGCGAGCTTTATAATCTGATTACTTTGCTGAAACCGGGTCAATTGGGCGGGCAAGGCAGCTTCTCGGCTAACTTTGTCGTTGACAAACGCATTGCCAAGAACGAAACGCTGCTGCAAGAAGAGCTTTCCAAGGTGATGATCCGCAACCGTCGCGGAGACGGATTGGGATTTACGAAGCGTCATGTGAAGAACGTTCCGTTAACCTTATCCGATGAGGAACAATCATTGTACGACGGCGTTACCTCCTTTGTCAAAACCCGTTACGAGGAATCCGGAGGAGACGTTTCCAGCGCGCTTTCACTCGTTACTTTACAACGCGAGGTATGCTCCAGCCGAGATGCGGTGTTCCTGACATTAGTGAATATGTTCAAAAAAACAGCCGAAGATTCTCCGGTGCGACCGAAAATTTGGGAGCTGGTAGACAAAATCAAGCAAATCCAAGCCAACACGAAAGCCGAGAAAGCCATGGAGCTGATCGAAGGCATGGACTCCAAGGTTATTGTGTTTACAGAATACCGCGCCACGCAGGAATATTTGATGAAATTTTTTAAAGATCACAAGCTCATCGCCGTACCTTACCGGGGAGGCATGAACCGCGGCAAGAAAGACTGGATGATGGACCTGTTCCGCAACCGCGCGCAAGTCATGGTCGCCACGGAAGCCGGCGGGGAGGGTATCAACCTCCAATTTTGCCATAATATCATCAACTTTGACCTGCCCTGGAACCCGATGCGCGTAGAACAGAGGATTGGCCGCATCCATCGCCTAGGCCAGAAGAATGACGTGAATATCTATAACCTGTCCACGCACGGCACGATTGAGGAACATATTATCCATCTGTTGCACGAAAAAATAAACATGTTCGAATCCGTCATCGGTCAACTGGATATGATACTGGAGCGCTTTGAGAAAAAGTCGAGTTCACTGGAAAACTCGCTGTACAAAATCATCCTCGAAGCCAAAACCGATGAGGAAATTCGTCAAAGTATCGGGTCCCTCGGAGAATCCATCAGCGGCGTCAAGAAGGAACTGGAATCGCAGGAAAGCGCAGCGCCTCGGGCTGGCGCCATTCTGGACAGCGGCACATACGGACGTACGGTGGAGGGAAGATCATGAATCCGAAGCAAGTACAGAAATACGTGATGCGTTACCTGGACACGACCGAATGCCAAGTGCTGGAGAAACATCCGGCGTATGTGACCGCCAAGCTGTCCCCGGACGCCGATAGGGATCTGACCGGCCGATCCTACTATTGGAGCTTCGTTGAGCGTACCGGGGCTCCGCCGCAAACGATGACCTACACCTTCGTGTTTGATCCCGAGAAACACGAAGAACTGAAGGCGGCGAAAGCCGTGCCGCCTCAGGGGCAGCCTGCGCCGGGCGGTGCGCAGGTATCGCCCGGCGCAGCAGGCCCGCAGCAGCCCGCGAGCGACTCCATCCTCGGACGTTACTTCGGTTTTGTGCCCACCGCGCCGGTGGCGCGGGTGCCCCAAGACCACGTCACGTTCGGGAGCAAGCGGCTGCAGCAGATCTTTAACGTCGCGCGCGCCAAAGGCCGCTGCGTCTGTCTGTTCGAGGAGCCTGCCCGGGAGCAGAGCCGGGCAGGCTCCTCTATGCAGTACAGCACGTGGCTGTGCGTGAACTTCAAGGCGCAATTTATTTGCGACATGAAGCGCGACGAGCTCCACTCGCTGGCCATGAACCTCTCAACGGGCGAGATCGTGGAGAATTTCTACCCGGGTCTGCTTGAACGCAAGCTGACCCCGAAGCTCCCCGCCCAGGCGCATACGCCCAAGCGCACGGTCACGCTGGCCAAGGCGGTAACGCAGCTGGAGCAGCTGCTGGAGCGCAAGATCAAGCGTTACGATCACGCTTGGGCCAATGAAGCACAGGAACGGCTGCAAGAGGAGCTTGCGCGTATACAGGCTTACTATGAAGACCTGTTAAAGGCGGCGGAAGAAGAGGAAAAGAAGGCGGAGATTCAGACTCAGTTTGATAACCGCGCCAAAGAAATCAGGTGGCAATATAAACCGAGGGTTGAAATAAATGCAGTCTCTTCCGGAATCTTTCACCTCGATCCGATGAATGCCGCCGGAAACTGACGATTATCGCTAACAGGCGGCAAAAAAACTGCTATCCTCGCAGCAAACGTCTGACAGGTTCTAACACGTTTCTCGCGGCATATCTTTTATGATAGAAACATAGAATCGGGGACACCCGGGAAAACGGCGGTGGACGATGCGCAAATGGTTTATAACGCTCGGCGGAGCATTAATCGCCTGGGGTTTATTCTGGCCGACGGGAACGCAGGCACTTAAGGCTAAACCGTCATTACCTGCTCCAAAATCCATACATATAGCCAGCGGTATCCTTCAGCCCGCCGCGTTTCAGGACAAGCTTCAGCAATATATCGGTGACAAGCTTCACACCCTGTCTAGCCAAAAAGGTTTTGAGAATTGGAACAATGCCGAAATTCACATAACCACACTGGGTCCGGGCACCCATGGCTGGCTTGTTCTTCTAACCCAGCGGGGAATTGACGTAGGTTATCTTGTCATCACGGCCGACGACAGCGGCATGCTGAAGTTAGCCGAATACGGTCGGGGCGGCACCTCCCTCTTCTCACCCGTCAAGCTGTACGCATCCATGCTGCAGCAGGAACTTATTCCATCCAATATGAGCTACACAGACTTTAGATCCAGTCCTACCTACCAATCCGAACGGTATTACTTCTCGGCGCTCCAATCTCTTTGGAAAGTTACTGTATCCGGCGCAGGAGGTGAACCCTGGTTTCTGGACGGCAAAACAGGGGAGATCCTTCCTCTGACAATGAAGGATTTGAAGGCGGTCATTCCTGCCAAAGAAAACCCTTCCAAGGCAAATGTCAAGTTGTCACAGCCTTCCTCTTTACTTCTGCCGACCTTCGACCCGTATGCGCGTTTACCTTGGGTTAAGAAGCCCGCCTTAACTTATGAAAACTTCGAGGATGTGCAGAAACGCCTGAATCAACGTGACAAAATCATGTATACCGCTGAATATTGGGACAGAAGCATTCGTTATGTCTTTCCTGTAACGGGGTATGAATCCCGTCCGGATGAAACTCCATACCTTATCGTTGAACAGGATGGTTTAAGATATTTGCCGTTTCACAGCGTGTCTGAACAAGGCAAATTTTATAAATCCTCCTAATCATGATAAAAGGCACTTGTCTCCGCTTAAGACAGCGGAATCAAGTGCCTTTATTTTTATTTTCTCCATTTGGTAAACCATAGCTTCAATGATATAGGAATCATCCCGAACCACTTGGATTCCCAAGGTTCTTTCCTTGCCGTGTTGCGGGCTTGATGTCGAATTTCTTTAGGTGTATCGATATAGGTCACGACTTGTTGCGTAATATATTTAATTAGATCTTCCCCTTTAGCCATACAGCATCCCCTCCTCGCTAACATCCTGCCCTGATTGTCCCCCTTTTATCCCTTTGTATGAAATCCGACAGACTGCGCAAGCTTACAAACATTGAGCTGTGTAAATTTTGAAGGAAGGGGAAGAACCATTCATGACGAAGACATCACATCCTAAGGCTGTGTTCAAAAAGGTACTGCAAGCTTTAACCTTGTGGATCACCCTCACGGCAGTTACTGCCATCTGGATAAACAAGGAGTCTTCTGCGCAAGCGGCCCCCCCTCATGTTGTTACAACGGAGGTCATCATTGATGCGGGCCACGGGGGTGTTGATGGGGGAACCAGCTACGGGAACTTGCTCGAGAAGGATATCAATCTTCAATTGGCGCAGAAGCTTTATGAGCAGTTGCATAAGCGACGGCTGCCCGCGGTTCTGAACCGGACAGGCGACTATGCGTTAAGCGATCACAACCAGTGGCTTCGAACCCGGTCCCGTCACCGAAAAGATTTGGCGCAACGTAAAGAGCTGAGTCATGTGATATCCAGCCGCATCCTTGTGTCGCTGCATGTCAATTGGGGCGGCCGCGGCGCGACGGGTCCCATTGTCCTGTATCAGCGGAATATGGAAAGCTTCTTGTTAGCCCAGCAGCTTCAAACCAAGTTAAATCGCGTCTATGGTACCCTTTACAGGCCCAAAGCGGCCAGACAATATTATCTGCTTAACCAAAGCGCGGTTCCCGCTGTCATTGTGGAGACCGGATTTATGAGTCATCCGCGGGACCGTGAACTTCTGACAAGCCGCAAAGGTCAGTCCCGGATTGTGAAAGCGTTAGAAAACGGAGTTCTTTCCTATTTGTATTTGCACGGAAACGGGGAAGTGAACCACGGAGAAAAACATAAAAACCCTCTACCAAAGTAGAGGGAGGAAGGTTATGTATGGTGCGGTCGAGAGGACTCGAACCTCCACGGGGGGTTAGCCCACACGGACCTGAACCGTGCGCGTCTGCCAATTCCGCCACGACCGCATTTAGCTACGACTGAAAGTGTTACCCGCTGTCGTCGTAATTAAGATAATATCACGCACAAAAATCGAAGTCAAGCATTTTTTCATTTCGCATAATCGTGGTTAAAAAAGAACATTCTAGCACTAATGAAACTCGAGGAGCTGCCCTAAATGGAAAGAGAATGTATCGTGCATTTTGAAGTAAAGCATCAGGAGCCGCAAGAAGTCAAACATCTTCACGGTCTCCTCTACGTTGACGGAAAACGTGAACCGACGGTGGACGAACTCACCGGCTGTCTGCAAGCGTGCGGCTTTGATGTACGCCCGGACAGGCCGGAGAAATTAACGTTCAAGCCTACTCTTCCGGGAGAAGATGATTACCGCATACGGATTACCAACCTCGATTTTGGCGATCAGGAGGAAGAACAGAATAACGAAGTATTACGTCAATTGGCCAAAAATTTCGTGCGTCGGGAACCCGAACTGTAATCTTTTGAACAAGCTCCGTATATGAATAGTGTAAATGCGCTGTTGGGAGTTGGGACAATGGATGACATGTTCGGGCAGTTCGAATGGATTTACCGATATGCTGAAGTAAACAAAGTACAGTTGACACTCCTTCTATTAAACGCTGCGGGGTTGTTCACGTTGTGGTACACCTACTGGAAAACACGCTTCATCCGATTGATGAGAACTACATTTGAGCGCTCGAATCTGTACGTGACTGTAACCAAGCCCAACAAGAAAGTACGTAAGCTCTATCCCCGGCTCACCAAGCTAAGCGATCAGGACGATCCCGAATACTTCGTATTTGAATATGCCATGCCCATCGGCATGACCGTGAAATCCTTCGAGGAGAAGAAAAAACATTTTGAAACCGCGTTTGACGCCAAAGCGCTGGTAAGCGGCGAAGGTCTTATGTTAAGCATCAAAATAAAGAAGGAAAAGCTTATTCATTCCGCCGCCTAAACGCATGACAACCTCAAAAACACCTTTTCCCCATCAGCGGAAAAGGTGTTTTTTGAGCAGGCAGGAGTTAATTAATGTACGATGCCTTCCAACGCTTTCTGCACACGGGTAACCCCTTGCGAAATAGCGTGTCCGCCCCCGACCGCGCCGGCGACGGCTACGGTCTCCATGACTTCTTCCGGGGTTGCGCCTTTCTGCAGAGCTTCCCGTACATGATAGAAGGTGCATACCTCGTTGTTTGCGAACAGCCCCATGCCGAGTGCGATCAACTGCTTCGTCTTCGCGTCCAGGGCTCCCTCCTGAAAACATTCACCGGTAAATTGATGATAAGTTTCCACTACCTGCGGCATCTGGGCCGACATATGGGTCAGCTCATCCTTGTATGCGCGCACTTTCGATTCCATCTGATCGGACATTGGAACGCCTCCTATATACAATATCTGTCATAGAATGCCCCGCTGCTTCTCAAATTATAAGCGACGTTCTTCATCCGCCTTCTGATAAATGTAACTGCGGTCCAGCTTCACGATCTTCCGGTTCTGTTTGCGCAGCATGACACTGTCATCATCCCACGCGACAACAATCCCTTTCACATCATTCTCTTCCAACGCGTCACGAATGACACGCAGCTTGGTACCTTCAACCCGGTAATGGTCTAATTGCTCCTCTGTAATCACAGCTTGTCCCTTCCTTCCGTTACGAAAAAACAGAGCCTAAACGCTTTCACATTTAGGCTCTTGCTTCTATATGCTTACCCGCTTTCCGCGGAACCATAATTAACCGATCGTTTCCTTGGATTCATTCGTCTCATACCAGCAATCCAATACCGTGCTGGACATGACCCGCTTGCGGATATATTCCGCTTGGGCTTCTGTGAACTGGCCGTCCCAGGACATTTGTAATTCTTCGCTTAACTTGACCACCGTCAACAATTCGGACCAGGCAACATAGCGTTTATACCAGAAAAATTGAGGATGCTCGATCATATAGGGATATAGATCGTCAAACTCGGTGTGCTTACAATCTAATGCGCGTTCAAAATGTACCTTAGCGTCAGACACTTTCTTGCCTAAAAATTCAGCCATTTGTTCGTTCCCCATAGCTTCTGCCTCCTCTACCGTCAACTTACTGTTTATTATAAAATAAAACGTTCTAAGATGGAAGGCTGAGCGGCACGAATTCGCGCCTAATCTTCAAACCGGATGGTTTGGTCGGATAATGAAGAAATTTTCACCAGGGTTTCCAGACGAATGCCCTGTTCCCTGATGGCTGCCCCGCCGGCCTGGAACGTCTTCTCCAGAACCACGCCCATGCCTGCAAGGTGAGCGCCTGCCGTACGAATGATGCGGACAAGACCTTGAGCGGCGTCTCCGTTGGCAATAATATCATCTACAAACAATACCCGATCATCCGCGTTTAGAAACTTCTTGGAAACCATAATGTCGGTTACAATTCCTTTCGTAAAGGAAGGAACCCGTTCGCAGTAGGCATCGCTGTCGGTGGTGACGGACTTTTTCCGCCGCGCGAATACCATGGGAACACCCAGCTCCAGCGCGGTGGCAAAAGCAACGGAGATGCCAGAAGATTCTACCGTGATAACTCTTGTAATTCTCTCTTCCCGGAATCTTCGGGCAAACTCCCTGCCCATTTCCATAATCAGCTCCGGATCGACTTGATGGTTTAACAGCGCGTCTACCTTCAGAACCTGATCATTTACAACACTGCCCTCGGACAGAATTCTTTGCTTCAACAATTCCATAGTGTACACGCTCCCCGTATTATTATTTGTTAAAATAACACAGATGATGAAACAGGCGCAACCTTTTGCCATGAAAAGAGGTGTATTGCATGGGTTAAACCCGGGTGGCATGCCCGTCCCGTTCATAACATAGGCTGTTAAGAGAGG
Organism: Paenibacillus swuensis; assembly: GCF_001644605.1. Lineage (NCBI taxonomy): Bacteria > Bacillati > Bacillota > Bacilli > Caryophanales > Paenibacillaceae > Paenibacillus > Paenibacillus swuensis. The sequence continues at coordinate 4,535,213 of NZ_CP011388.1, forward strand.
ATTGCGAAGGGATGAGGCTATGGTAAAAGGAATCGGCAGAACGTTGCAAATCGCCTTTACTTACATCGGCACGGTTGTTGGCGCGGGATTTGCCACAGGCCGGGAAATACTGCAGTTCTTCACGCAATATGGCGGTTGGGCAGTGGCTGCGATCGGCTTGGCGGCATTGCTGTTCATCTGGCTGGGCACCAAAATGCTGCTGATGGCGCAGGCTATTCGCGCAACATCCTATGAGGACTTCAATAAACACCTGTTCGGGGATCGAATCGGGCGTTGGATCAGCACCGTATCCCTTCTTTTATTGTTTGGCGTATCCTCCGTCATGCTGGCAGGCGCGGGATCGGTGTTTCGTGAACACCTCGGGCTTCATTATCAAATCGGACTTGCCGTAACCTTGGTGCTGGCATACTTCGTGTTATCCAACGGCATGCGGGGTATTCTTGCCGTGAACTCCATCGTTGTGCCGGTCATGCTGGTGTTCACTTGTATTGTCGTCGTGCACACATGGCATTCCCCTACACAAGGCAATTGGCTTCACCTGGCGGGGGACGCGGCGCCTTGGCGGGCAGGCTTATCTCCGCTGCTGTACGCGGCTTTTAATCTGTCCATGGCTCAAGCCGTGCTTGTTCCCGTCGGAGCTTCTGTAGATGGCCGTAAACCCCTGATCTGGGGAGGCATTCTTGGCGGAATCGGCATCGGCCTTATGCTGCTTGCCGGCCATTACGCCCTCTCCGCGCAGATGCCCGGCATTACACAGTATGATATTCCGATGGGGCATCTCATTGCGGGACTGGGCGTTACGGTTCAACTGATTTACATTATTATGATTTATGCCGAAATCTTCACGACCTTCCTTGCCGATGTCTATGGACTGATGCTGCAGATCACCCAACGCTCCGGCTTACCTTCCCGCTGGGTGCTGCTCTGTTTATTGTCGTTGTGCTATCTGGTCAGTCAGGCGGGCTTCAGTCACTTAGTCGACACGCTGTATCCGTTGTTCGGCGTGATTTCGCTGGCTTGGTTTTCCGCCATGGTTTGGCGAAAGAGCGCCGGCGGAAAGCTGGTTTGAAGAACATGATAAAAACAGGCACCAGCGGATTTCAATCCGCTGGTGCCTGTTTTTTTGTTTCAAATCGTTAGCCGCAGATCCGTTTCTTGCCTTCGCAGTTCCGAAATTGAACTTTTAGATAAGGAGTTCACGACTGCATCCCGAACATGCGTGTGGCAGGTCATCATAATTATTTGTCGATGGCTTTGGAGACGTTTCAACGCGTCCAGTGTATGCAGTAATCGTTCATCGTCGAAATTAACGAAAATATCATCCAGAATGAACGGCATATGGAAGGAATCTTTCATATGCTCCGCCATGGCGAACCGCATCGCCAGATAAACCTGCTCCGCTGTACCCCGGCTGAGACGGGAGCTTTCCAGCGGCTCTCCGTTCGCCCGCTCCACCACAATGAGGCGCTCACCGATCGGCGCCATCATTCGTACATACCTGCCTCCGGTAATGATGCTCAAATACTCCGAAGCGAGACGCAGCACCTGAGGTTGACGCTCCCGCTCAAAGACGCGCTTCGTCTGCGACATCAGCTGCGCGGCATAGGCGAGAACCGCGTAGCGCTCTGCCAGCGTATCCAGCTGCGCCGTCAGCTCCTGAACCCTCTGCAGCCGCTCCGCATGCGCTTCCTCGTTGCGCAGCCGCGCAAGCTCGCCGCGCACCGCGCCGCGCTCATCCACGCGCGCCCGAAGCTCGCGTTGCAAACGGCTGAGCTCCGCGGCTGACTGCTCCCTCGCGTTCTGCAACGCGAGCAGATCGTGCGAGCCCAGGTAAGCCAGCAGCTTCGCCTGCTGCTCCCGGGGCACCCAGGTGGACAACAGCATGTCCACCTGGCGCAGCTCCGCCTGCAGTTCAGCGCGGCGCTCGAACTGCCTCACGCGCAAGCGGAACGGCTCCTCGCCGTCCGCCCCCGCCTCGCTCCACAGCGAGGCGATCTGCGACCGCGTCCGTTCCGCTTGCGCGTGCAGCGCCTCCCGCGCGTCGCGAAGCTCCGCCAGCTGCGCTTCGCGCATCCGCCGCTCCTCTGCGAGGGAGCGGTGTTCGCGCAGCTTGCCGTGCAGGAGCTTCAGCGCGGCGAGCGGTTCGGCGCTGGGTGCGCCGAGCAGCGGCGCGGCGGCATCCGCGAAAGCGGCGCGCACGGCGGCCGCTTTCGCGAGCTGCGCGGCAAGCTTGTCGCGCGTCGCGAGCTTCGCCTTCGCGGCTTCCGCGAGCCCGAACAGCTCGCGGACCGCCGCCGGCGACAGCTCGGGCGCCACGCTCAGCGCGCGCAGGTGCGCGGCCCACGCTTCGCGGGCTGCGGCATCGCTCGCCGCCGCGTGGGCGAGCTCGCCTTGCAGCGCCTCGCGCCGCTTGCGCAAAGCGACGCGCTCCGCGCTTAGCTCGCGGACGCTGTCTTCAAGCTGCAGCTGTTCTTGCTCCAGCTGCCGCACGCGCTCCAGCGACATCACGATGTCCGCGATCTGTTCGTCGGTGTACGTTGTTACTGCGGCCTGCAACATCGGATCCGCAAACAACTGATTATCCCTTAGCTTCAGGTCTTGAAGTAAGTCTGATTGGGTTTGCTGTAATTCCATCCACTCCGGATGCGGCTCAGCTCCGCGAACACGTCTTGGGTTGCTGGCGTTTGACCGAACCGCGTCTCCTCTCCGGTTTCCGGAAACAGATTTTAGTTGTACTTTGCCGCGGAACCAATACCCCAAGATGATTAGGACTAAGCCTATAACTGCAAAGACGGACCCTTGCTGCCATCTCTCATAAATATAAGAATATACCGCCAACGCCAGCACAACCCAAGCTCCGGTGAACAACCACGCCGGACTCCGAACATGCACGCCGTCGGCATGACCGTCCTTTACTGCTTCATTTCTTATCAACTCAACCTGAATTTTGTCCTGAACATGTTTCATTTCAAGCGCTAACATCTTCAACTGATCCATATGGTTTCGAATTTGACTCCATAAAGCGGCGCCCTCGGCATAAGTTTCGGTTCTGAACTTCATGGGTAACGCATCCGCAACGGCGGTTAACGTGAATCTTCTGCGAGAAATCGTTGCCAGCTGTTCCTCCAGTTTAATTTCCTCATCCTGCAGCCGTTCCTCTTCCGAGATGTGACGCTGTTGTAAACGCCTGAATGCTTCCCAACGCTCTTCTTCCCCTTGAATGAATTCTTTATGTGAGATCGTTAACGGAAAAGATTCGAGGTGCTCCTCGGTCCAGTTCTGATCCATCCTGCCCAGAAGCAATGAAATCCCGGCCCCGGCTTCCTCCAACTCTCCTTGAAGTCTGATCGCGCTTACAGCCGCTTCCTGTTCTGCTCCGGCACCTTCAAGCAATCGTTCCAGCTGATCTCCGCGTGATAACAGCTCCGGATCCGGTCTCAGTTCATGCAATGCTTTCTCGGCATGAGCCATCTTCAGGCGAATCTCTTCCAGGTCTTCTGATTGTCTTTCGAACCGGGCAGCCCATCCTTCATAGCGCTGCAGAGCCTGCGCCGGAAAAACCTCGTCCTTCGGTAAATGCCGTAATTCTTCTTCCGCGGCCAATTTACGAATCCAATGCTCACGCACCTTTAGGCTGGTATCCACCCAAGCTGATTCCAGGGAAATTTCCTTTAGTAGAGCTTCGTTATCTTCAATGGCATCATCCAGCACATTTAATTGTTCTTGTAATTCGTTAAATTTGTGAACGTCTTCCTTCGTTTGTCTTAGTTCCAATTCAGCAGATTCAAGTTGTTTCATAACTTGATTCATTTCCTGATTCTTACCTCTGGGTTTAAAAAGAAGCTCTTGTTCCTGTTGAATTCTCCGTTCTGCGGAACGCACGGCGCTGCTCGACATCCCCATCCCGGCGGTGTACAAAAAGCCGTTCATCTCTTCGGAATGAAGGGTGCGAACTTCCTGCAGCTCGGTCAGACTGATCGCGAAGAGGTCACGAAATAAACTTGGCGTCACAGTTCCCAATAGATCAGTCAGTTGTTCCTTTCCTCCGGTTGTGCCGTCTGGAAGCAACACGGTTACCGACTCGCTTGGCGCCTTTCCCGCACCGTAGCGTACCTGCCTTTCTATGATGTAACGTCCGTGGTCAACGGACCGCAGAATAACCTTCCCGCCTGCGGTTCCGCTTCCCCCGGATGGCATTCCCTCAAAGGCTCTGTTTGTAAATCCGAACAGCATCATTCTGATAAATTGCAGAAGCGTGCTTTTTCCCGCCTCGTTATGTCCGTAAACCACATGAACTTCAGCGGTAAAGTCATTGGACACTTCTTTAAGCTCGCCGAATTCTTGGATTCGGATGCCTTCAATCCTCACTAAGCGTCCACCTCCATCCAATCCAGAACAAGTTCACGGGCCTGCGACAATCTCTCCTTGATGCGATCCGGATCTTTCAGGGAAGACAATGAAGAAAACTTGGCATGATGCAGTAAGAGAGATAATGCTTCTTCGTGAAATGTCTCTAATTCAGGCAGGTCATTCTCCAACTGACCCTGCTGCCGTACAAGCTCTCCCGGAAAGCTTTCCTGCGTGAGCAGCTTATCGAGATCCATCTTGTTTCCCGTCTGTTGCTTCACAGATTCAATCCAGACAAACGGATACTCCTTCTGCTGAGCGGCTTCCCCTTCCACCTCCCGAAATCTTTCTGCCAATTCCGAAATCACACTGGTTTGGGACAATTCCCGATGTAAAGCTCCTCTGCCTGTCAAAATAAACCGAACCACAGAAGCCCTGCCATCCTGACCGTCGCGCAGCTGTTCCATCGCTTCTTCCATGGCTTGTTTCAAGGCTTGAATACTGTCTATATTCTCGATCCCGATCGGTATATGCTGCCAAACGACATGATCGAGCCTGTGAAACACAGGCTCGGTTCCCCGTTCATCCACGGTTACAATCATGCAGCCTTTCGGTCCCGTCTCCTTAACACTTCGTCCTTGCGGATTTCCGGGATAGATGATCCAGGGTTTCATATGTAATACTTGCCTGATATGGATATGTCCGAGCGCCCAGTAATCCAGACCGGCGTTAAGTAACTCCGCTTTGGAGCAAGGAGCGTAGTTATCATGAGAGGCATCGCCGTCCACATTGGTATGAAGCAATCCGATTTTATACAGCCCGGAAGGTTCAACATTGAAACGCGTTACCAAGTTCTCCTTGACCGCCGCCGCAGCGTAGGATATTCCGTACACCTCAGCCAGCGGAGTGCCGTCAGAGGAGTGAGCCGTCTTCCTTTCCACCCCGCTTGAACCAAAAAAATGAACGAGATCCGGCCATTTCAGCGCGGCTCTGCGTCCATTCTCCGGATCATGATTGCCATGAATGATATAGGAAGGAATTCCGGCTTCAGCCAGCTTCTCCATCCCTTTCTGGAATCTCAGCTGAGCCCTCAAGGAACGGTCAGCCAAGTCGTAAATATCTCCGCTGATCACAACGAAATCAACCTGTTCCCTGAGCGCGAGCTCGATCATAGACTGAAAGGCGCGATACGTTGATTCCCGGATCGCTGCCGCGATCATCGCAGGGGGAGCGGTCATCCCCCGAAACGGACTATCCAAGTGCAAATCGGCCGCATGCAGAAACTTAAACGCTCTCATTCGTTGGGGCACCTCCGTACCTATTCATCAGGTTCCAGTTCCATTGTCAACTCAACGGAAGCCGCTGTTTCCGAGTTGGCGGACTCCGGATCGGGCACGTAGACCGAAGTTGCGGCATAGCTGCGATAAATATCCTTTAACTCCAGGATTACGCGGTTTAAAGAGTAGGATCGTTTAGCTTTGTCCGAGGCCGCGCGAGCCAATTCATATCGATAGCTTGGATCAATGATAAGCTTCTCTAAAGCGTCTGCCAGAGCTTGGGGATCTTCAGAAGGAACCAACAAACCGTTCTGTCCGTCTTGGATCTGCTCGGATATTCCTCCTACGTCGGTTCCTACCAATGCAAGCCAGCACAAGGCGGCTTCCGCAAATACAGAACCGAAGGCCTCGGCGCGCGACGGCAAAACAAAGATGTCAAAGAACGGCATAAATTCTTCGGGATGCAGCGTATATCCGTAAAATATGGTTTCTTCATAAACATCAAGCTGAACAGCCAATGCTTCCAGCTCTTCCCGGATGGGTCCGTCTCCGATCATGTGAAGAACATAATTATGCCCTCTCTTCTTCAAGACCGAACAAGCTCTTAAGAGAATATCCAGTCCCTTAGCCGGGACAAGCCTGCATACCGTAATCAGTTGAGCTGTTTCATTCTCATGCGGAACAGGACGGAATCGCTTCTCGTCGAACCCGTTGGGAATAACAACCATTCGTTCGGGCGACTGCGTATATGCTGACAAATAGGTTTTGAAAGATTCCGAAGCCGTTACAATTTGATCAGCCTTATATTCAATTTCCCTGTATAATGATGTCAGGAAAGCTTGTTCCGGCCCGTTCTCTTGGATTTTACCGTTCAGCAGCAATTCCCTCTCATAGCTGGAATGAATGGTTACAACCAACGGTGTTCCGGGGAACCGTTTCTTCATGGCCAGCGCGGCGATCGGATGATGAGCATGGATGACATCATAAGGCTTCTTCAGTCTGAGCTCCGTCCACCATAAGTAATCCCTGTAAGTTTGAATATATTTATCCACAATCGGATTCCCTGCATATTTCTCCCAATCAAATGTATCAAATACCACATCTTCCATACCTTTGTTGCGTATGCGTCTGGGTAAAGAAAATAACTCCATTTCCCAACCCATCTTGAGAAATCTCTCTTGAATATAGGGCACCATGGAGGAAACGCCGCCCGGTTGTTCCGGCGGAAAAAATAAAGCTTGTAAAATATTCATATCCGTCTTCTCCTCCCCAGGAATTATGATATAATAGAACGTATGTTTCTGTAAAGTTGTTAGTTAAACCACACATATCCCAGTAACGGAGCCACTTCATGACACCTATCGATTATATTACCGGGCCGATCGGCCTCATGTTTTCGAATTCCTGTATTTTAATTATTGTTCTATTAATTTTCATCATGTCTTTACGGTTGTTTCTTGACCGCCGGAAGAAAGCTTACTTCACTCTGACTCTTTCTTTATTAATTGTATTAATTTATCATGGTTTGAACCTCTTTACATCTCTGCAATCCGTACCTATGATTGGAACGGCGTATACGGGTCATTTGTTGCAAGTCATCGCCTTTATTGTCATGAATGCGGCTATCTTTCAATTATACAACAAAACCGGCAACAGAGAGTTTGTCCTCGTAATGTTTTTCATCGGGTCGGCCATTGCTCTTTCTTTTGCCCATTTCCACTGGAATCCTTCCTTATTCGCTTTGAACAGTCCCGCTTACTCCCCTTTGTACGCCATACATAATATTTGGTTGGAACTTTATTTGTTTATGTTGATTTTCGTATGCTTCTACCTTATTTCCCCTTATATCGGACAGAACGGAAAGTATCAATTCAGCCTTACCGTGTATTTTGTCCTGCAGACGGCTCATATGTCCAATGTCTATTTATTCGATCATCACCAGCTCGGTTTGACCGTTGTGGAGAATTTTATGCCTATTCTTTATTACGCTATAATGTTCTTTATGCTGTTTGACCGGGTCGTTGAGCTCCTTCAAGCCGTTTATCGGTCTTCCATTACCGACGGACTTACTGGGTTGTACAACCGTAAATTTTTCTTTGGCCGCGTCAGTCAATATGTGAACGGAGATTATAAGGTTTCCGTTATTTTCGGCGATATCGATAACTTCAAGAAGCTTAATGACACCCAAGGACATCATAGGGCTGACGGTGTGTTGAAGCAGGTGGCGGAGATTATGACGGAGGAAACCCAAGGCATCGGTTTGGTGGGACGATATGGCGGAGAAGAGCTTGTAGCCCTCATTACCCAACCGGGTTTCAAGGCGGAGCATATCGCGGAAGCCATACGCAGCCGGGTGGAAGCGGAATCGATCGTAACCATCAGTATGGGATGCAGCAAGTACAAGAAGGGGCTTACGGCCGAGGAACTGGTCAAGCAAGCAGATCAAGCGATGTATATATCCAAAACAACGGGGAAGAACAAAGTTTCCGTGCATAACGGGCGTTAACCATTATGAACCCATTTCGAACAGAAAAGAACGCTTCACAGCGTTCTTTAGGTAGTTCAGTTTTTTCTGTTGGTACACTACATTACATCTTACTCTTCACATCTTACTCTTCGTATGCAATCGGATCCTGAAGTCCCGCTTCCGCGAAACCTTTCAATCTTAATCTGCAACTGTCACAAGTCCGGCAAGCCTCTGCCTTACCGTTGTAACAAGAAGTCGTCAATTCATAAGGCACTTCCATACGCGTTCCCTCGCGGATAATATCCGCTTTGGTAAGTAGCAGCAGCGGCGTTTCAATCGACATGGATTTGCCTTCAACCCCCGCTTTCGTGCCTAACGCAATCACTTCTTCAACCTTGGAGATAAATTCTGGACGACAATCCGGATATCCGCTGTAATCCATGGCGTTTACGCCAATGTACAGCGCTTCCGCACCATTCACTTCCGCATATGAGGCTGCAATCGACAAGAAGAGCAAATTTCTGGCAGGCACGTAGGTTACGGGAATTTCATCCTCTGCCTCGGCTCCTTCAGGAACCGCTATACTTTCATCCGTCAAAGCACTTCCGCCGAACTCTTTCAAGAATCCTAACTGAACGACTTTGTGCCGTCCTTCCGCCCCATAGAATGCCGCCACCTTTCGCGCATTCTCCAATTCAATACGATGGCGTTGTCCGTAATCGAACGTAATCGGGTACAATTCATAGCCTTGCTCTTTGGCATAGCCCATACATGTTGTACTGTCCAGTCCGCCACTGAGAATAATAACCGCTTTTTTCATACTCATTCCTGATCCCTGCCTGTCTATCATCCTATTTAGTAACTCCTTACGTGTTAATGCATTACACTCCGCGCATGGCCGGATCCCATATAATTTTGTGCATCTGCATATTCAGCTTTACTTGGGACAATCCATGCTCCAACATCAATTCCACCAGCCTTCGCGGAGGCATCGTTTCCCATACGGGCGAGAATAACGGAAGTGCTTCTGTTGGATTCTCCTTCAGGATTCGTAAAGCTGCCTGAAAGTCTCGCTCGCTGCCAATCACAAATTTCAATTCATCTTGTTTGCGCAGTAAAGCAAGATTCCCCGTATTCATCTTACCGCCTTCCCCTGAATCCGGGAGCTTGTAGTCCATCACATATCTTACTTTGGATGATTGTACACCTTCCATGAACGGCTTCAAATCAATGGCACCGTTCGTTTCAATATGAAGATCAACCAGATGCGGCAATTCCGCCAAGTTTCTGATGAGGGCCATGGAACGACCTCCGTACAAAAGAGGCTCTCCCCCGGTCAGGCATAGATGCGTGGATCGGTAAGTCATAACCTGTTGGGTAATTTCGCGAATCGTCATAAAATTATCGGCTTCCGCAGGAGGATAACTGTAAGTAGTATCACACCAAGTACACCTTAGATTACAACCGAAGAGACGCACAAAAACGGTAGGGAATCCGGCCCTTGTGCCTTCGCCTTCTACCGTTTCGAATATTTCTACCATAGGCAGCCTGAGTTCTCCTGCATCAGCCGGATTTACTTCTGCCCTCAGTTCTCGTTCCATTTCACGTTCTTGCTCTTGGTCCATAACAACACACCTCATATATAAATGCAGTACATCAGATTATAACATGGATATGAACATCGGGGCTATACCATGGGTTTTCGCCGGTTGGGCATGGCCAAATTAATCTGAATTTCCTGCAATCGACCATTCTCTTCTCTAAGCCGCTCCTCCACCTGTTCAATTAACCTGGCGATTTCCTCGCTGACATCTTCAGAAAACTCGGCTTCCTTTAACGATTTAACTATGTATAACAGCATCAACAGCGTCTCTTCCATCATCCCCCGTTTATTGCCCTGCAGGACAACTTCCGATAAGAATACGACATGCCTTAACTGCTCCTCGGTATACTTCACGGCAATCCCCTCTTTCCTACTTTCATTATCGGAGATATTGTCGAATATGGGTAGTGCTGATTTGTTTCACTTCCCTTCAGATCACCGGAACATACGTTTGATCAACTTGCCGATCCAGATGCCGATCCATCAGCTTGCATAACTGAATAATTCCCATTTGCAGCTCTGCCGGAGGTAAATAGGAATAACATAACCGCAGATGATGATACTCGGGTTCACCCGGATAGAAAGCCGAGCTTGGCAGAAAGCTGATGCGTTCTCTTTGCGCTTCATGAAGCAAACGGTCCGTATCCGTCTGCGGCGGCAATGTGAGCCATAAATTCAGTCCTCCCATCGGCTCGGTCCATGTCACCCCGGCAGGCGCATGCTCGCGCAGGAGACGAATGGCTAGATCCCTTCGTTTCAGGAGCTCTCGGTTTAACTTTTCCATATGTTTATAAATCCGGTTCCCTTTAAAAAATGGAAGAATGACCTGCTGTGTCAACAGCGGACTGCCAAGGTCAGCTATCGCCTTGGAAGAAATTAAGCGACTCAGTACGGTGCCTACAGCGGCCAAGACCGCGATTCGGCAGCCCGGCGACAATATTTTACTAAAGCTCGTCATATAAATGACGTGTCCGTCGGTATCCATACTCTTGATCGGCGCCGGCGGGGGACTGCCGAATTGAATGCCGCTCCAGGCCTCATCCTCTACAATCAGCGCATTAAAGCTTTGTGCCAGTTGAAGGAGCTGGGCTCTTCGCGGTGCGCTCATAACGGACCCCGTAGGATTTTGATAAGTAGGATTAACATAAATGAGCTTAGGCGTATAAGAGTCGCATAACCGGGTCAGCACATCCATCCGCATGCCCTCGCCGTCTACCGGAACAGGTACCACTAGGGCGCCTCTCGCCCGGAACACGTCAATGGCCGCCATATACGTTGGAGACTCCATCATAACAACATCGCCGGGTCCGAGAAACGTCCTCGCTACCAGATCAATGCCTTGCTGACAACCGTTCGTAATCAGAAGCTGCTCCTTGGAAACGGACACCAAGCGTGATTTCAGGTAATCAGCCATGTGACCCCTTAGTTGCTTATCCCCTTGGATCGGTCCGTAGTCAGAGATTAGGGCAGGGTCAGATTTGGTTATGCGGTAAATTTCCTCCGACACTTCTTCAAGAGGGTATAATTCCCGGTCAATCGAGGCCATAGACAATTTCAACTCCCCCTCCTTGGGGTCAAAATTGTGAGAATGTCTCCAAATCTGAGCTCTGGGCAAATAATCCTGAAGCACCAGTTGCCAATCTTCCTTCGAGGAGGGCGTAGCTCGGACCTCTTGGCTGTACTGTTCCGTACTTACATAAGTACCTTTTCCATGGACACGTCGAATATATCCGTTCTCTTCCAATTGATTATAGGCTTGAACGACAGTCATTACACTAACGCCCGAAGTCTTGGCCAAAGCTCTTACGGAAGGCAACGCCGCGCCATGAGTAAGCAAACCGGATCGGATTCGATCCGCTATGGAGTGCCTGATTTGCTCCACTACAGCAGTACCGGACCCTCTCTGTATAGGAATATGCATGAACGGTGGCCACCTCACTGTTATAAACATCTGTTTACTGTACTATAACTCATCATAGTATATTGGCGATACTTGGTAAACAGAATTCTGACGGATAAGGGGCGAAACCAATGATTTGGAGATATTTATTGATGTGTCTCATTTATGGAACAACTTTTCTTGGAATAAAGACGGGATTAAACGGAGGGTTCGAGCCGTTCTTCTATGCAGGATTGCGCTTCGGCACTGCGGGTATATTGGTTCTTGCCTTCTTGGCCGTCAAGAATAAATCCTTTCCCGCGGAACGACGCGACTACGTGGATATGGCGATGATCGGGATCGGAATGACCGGTATAGAATTTGCCGGCTTTTATTGGGCGGAACAGTATGTAACCTCCGGATACGCCGCACTGCTTGCTGCGGCTACCCCTTTACTCGTAACGCTGATGAATTACTGGATCAACGGGCAGAGCATTACACAGATTCAAAAGGCCGGGCTGGCTTTGGGATTTCTGGGTGTCTTCCTAATTATTTTCCCCCAAATTTTAGAAGGCGGGCTGGCAGAGTCGAATTGGTTCATCTCTTCAGCTGTTATATTGGTCGCTGAAGTGTTTTATGCTTTTGGTGCTGTACATTCGCGCAAAGTATTGGCCAGAGGAAATAACCCGTTTGTGGTAAACGGGTTTCAAATGTTCTTTGGCAGCCTGTTTCTGTTCATTCTAGCTATACTATTCGAGCCTGTAACCTTGAACATCTCAAATCCGATGCTCGGTTATTCATCCCTGCTTTATTTAATTGTGTTTGGCTCTATCATAGCTTCAGGTATATTCTATTGGCTGGTCCAACGGACCAATCCTTTGTTTCCGTCAACCTGGACATATGTTTCACCCGTAATTGCCATCATTGTAGGGTATATTTTGCTAAATGAAACTCTTCATGCCGTATCCGTTATTGGAGCGATTGTAGTACTGCTTGGCGTATTATTAACCAATGCGCCTTCCTTCCGCGCAGCTTCCGGAAGTGTTGAAAGAGACCCCGCTGCATGATGGAAGCGGCCCTCTCCTATCGGAGAAGGCCGCAGTAATTAATGATATTGATCCAATTCGAACATGACTTCATCGATTGTCTCATTGTTATACATCATCGTAAAGTTTACAGAATCGTAATCACGCTCTTTATCCAACTCCTGCATGAGCATGGTAGCGATAAATTCGCGATCGCTGCCGTTTCCCGGCTCCCGGAAATCAATAAATCCCGTAATCTGATGCGTGCTGATGTCTACGGTTGCCGTTCCGATCGGAAGGCCCCCATAGCTCTGCTGATAAATTTCATAGGTCAACACATCTTGATCATCTCTGGCAAGTACGACCGTGTAATCTTCCTCAGCCAGTTCATCGTCATCATCATCCGCATACATAGTCAACTCATCGTCAATTTCTTCAGACGTGTAATCGTCGTCCTCGTCATCAAGCGAATAAATTTCTACAACTTCAAGATCCTCGTCGTCATCGTCGTCGTCCGCGTAGTATGCGTAATCATCATCATCATCATCATCCGTATAATAAATCAATTCATCATCGTCTTCATCTTCATCATCCGCGTAATAGGCTGTTTCGTCCTCTTCGTCATCGTTCGCTGCAAGATCATACAACGTATCCTGGGCATCCAATAAATCGCGGTGAGTTAATTCGATGGTATCGAAAATTTCACCCTCATACTCCATATCAATCAGGAACGTATCAATTTCATTATCGTCAAAATCAGACACGATAAGATCGGCTACCGCATCGGACTCTTGTTCTTCGGGCGGATACATCCAGTTCACTTCTCCGATTACATCACTTCCGGAGATCGTCATCAGGGCTTCGGCCACCAGCACTTCTGTATCGGAATATACATGATATTCCACTTTATTGCGTGATTCTCCTACGATGACAAGTTCGAAGTAAACCGCCTCATCCTCATCGCCATCCAGATCCAGGAGCATTTCGCCCTCGTCATCCATACTGGTGTAATATCCATAGTCATCTTCTTCATCTTCATATTCAAAAGCGTCTTCCACCATCTCGGTCACTTCACCGATGTTATGGTCCGTGGCGATGACGTGATCATACTTGCTGTAAGTAACGAGTACATCGCAATCTTCTACATTTAGAGCGTCGATCAAGGACTGCACATAATGCTGTGTAAATTCAATTACCGCCTCTTTATCCGATGGCGACATGGATTCCTTGTCCAGCTGAATCGAACCTGAAATTCGATCCCCTTCACGGTATACCAATGTCAACGTTCCCGCATACTTACCATTCAGTACGACATCGTTTACTTCTCCGCCTGATGTTCTTAAGTCTGGCCTTAGCGATATATTGGGCATAAATGCGCCTCCCGTCACCAATGTAATGTGCTTCTGCATCATTAGATTGTGTTATTCCGGCATGATTTATCCATTGTATAAGCCTAATCTTTGGGACACTGGTCAAGAGTCCATTCCATATTTACCCTATTGCATATGATAAACCATACCGAATTCCATAATGGCATAACCGGAGGGCCCCCGGATCTTGCGCAGGAATGTCGGAATTCTCTTCAGGGGAGGAATTGGAATGACAGCAGTCGGCGGAGGTTACTCTTCTACAGGTGCAATTTTGGTACTGTTCATTTTATTAGTAATCATTTCCCGTACATTCCTTTACTAAGATCTCTCACCTATAAGGATATGACAATAAAATAACCTCTATCGTGGCCTCTCATAATGGGCGGCCGCGTATAAAGGTAGGTTAATGTGGCACCGAAAACGCCGGTTCCCTCGGGAATCGGCGTTTTCTTCTTCATTTATAATTCAGTCATAAATTCTGTTTCTGATCTGTTGATACATAACGTTCGATTGCCTGATGGACCCCGTCTTCGTTGTTGGATGCCGTTACCGCATCAGCTGCAAGTTTTACCGCTTCAGGTGAATTTTCCATGGCTATGCCCAGACCTGCGAAGGTCAACATCTCAATGTCATTATAATAGTTACCCATTGCGACAACCTCTTCTTGCCTGACGCCAAGAACCTCGGTCAGGGCTTTAAGCGCGCTTCCCTTATGGGCTTGAGCGTGCATCACATCAATAAAGATGTCGCCGCTGCGAATAATGCGCAATTCCGTTGAGAGCAACGCCCATTCCTTTTCAATCCGATCCATTTCTTCTTTGGGTGCGGCACAAGTGAATTTCACAATAGGGAAATCCAAATCAAGAACATTGTCCACGACTTTGGGTTGAATATAAAATTGTTCGTACATGCTATTAGCTTCAGGCGTTAAATTCTCCACATACATTTCAAAAGAGGTATTTACATCAAAGTGTATACCGTGTTCACGGCAATATGAAATAAGAGGCTCGATCTTTTTCACATCATATGCAAACTCATGCAACACACTGCGATCTGCCGAAGCAATCGTCGCCGCGCCGTTATGACAAATCAAGGTGCCGCTGAGACCCAGCTTCTCCATGACAGGCAATGTGCTGACAGGGCTGCGCCCCGTGCAAAGCACAACACCGCATCCTTGTTCATATACACGGCGTATTGTCCCCTTCGTGAGCTCTGTTAATTGGTGATCATCCGTTAATAATGTTCCGTCAACATCCAATGCAATTAATCTGTAGGTCATCTTCATCCCACTCCAGTCTCCAGTTAATCCTGTTCCGATTCTCCGTTTAATTTCCCTTGTAACGCCTCTAACTCTTCGGCTGTTAGTTCTCTGTATGCGCCGAGCGTCAAATGTTCGTCGAGCTTCAGAGAGCCCATGGAAATCCTCTTCAGATAAACAACCTCTTTACCCACAGCCTGAAACATTCGCTTAACCTGATGAAATTTACCTTCCATGATCGTCAATTCAATTTCTGAGCATGGACTGCTTCTTTCTAGATCAACGGATAGTACACGCAGCCTTGCACCCATAGTAACGTACCCGTCATCCAAGGTCACGCCGCGGGAGAACGCGTGAACATCTTCTCCGCCTACATGCCCCTCCACTTTCGCATAGTATGTTTTGGGAACATGCTTCTTGGGAGATAACAGATTATGTGATAGCTTCCCGTCATTGGTCAGCAACAATAATCCCTCTGTATCCTTATCCAATCTGCCCACAGGAAAAGGCTCATAATGTCGCTCACCTTCCGATA
This sequence comes from Paenibacillus swuensis, assembly GCF_001644605.1. Taxonomy (NCBI): domain Bacteria; kingdom Bacillati; phylum Bacillota; class Bacilli; order Caryophanales; family Paenibacillaceae; genus Paenibacillus; species Paenibacillus swuensis. The sequence continues at coordinate 4,550,974 of NZ_CP011388.1, forward strand.
GCAGATCAATGACCGTTCGGTCCCGTTTATCCTCGGTCGCGGAAATAACGCCCTGAGGCTTATTCATCATCAGGTAGATGAACGGTTTATATATGATGTCTTGTTCATTGACTTTAAGCTGATCTACATCCGTATTAATTTTCATGCCTGGATCTTTGGCGGCATGCCCGTTGACCGTAAGCGCGCCTTGTTTGGCCAGTCTGCGTATCTCACTGCGGGAACCAACGCCCATATGAGCCAATATTTTATCTAATCTTTCCGGTTTGGCCATTACGTGATCCTCCATCCTGCAGGGTATTCGTTTTTTAAGTGTCCGTCGATCCATTTGCCCCATCCCATAGGATACCCGTCTACACACACCAGTGTATATCCCTTGGCCTCAGAGCTGTTGTTCGCAGGCCGTTCCTCCCGCGGGTTCTCCCGCACAATCACAGCCTCCAAGGGCACCGAAACGGTCTCGCCTTTTAAATAACGAATACAGTTATTTTCTTCCGCGGTCATATAGATGTTACGGGATACATCCGAGACTTTCAAGCCCAATGCAAGGGGGTGGGACGGTTCAAACCGTTCTTTCTTAAGTGTGCCGATAAACCATCCCGGTCTGGCTACTTTCAAACCGTTCAACTCCGGAACGCCAAGAGGACTCAAGTAGATGTGATGACCATACTTCATAAACTTGCCATTTAAGGAACATGTCAAAAGATTATTCAGCATAAAAGTTACCGTTTCCAGCTCACTAGAGGAAAGTGCCGTTTCCATCCCTGTGTTGGGTTTAGACCTGGCTCCCTGTTTGGAATTGCGGTCATGGTTGTTCCTCTTCAATTCTTTCGACATTCTGTGGCTGACGGTCTCCTCATCAACATGATCTGCATCCATTGGCGTATGTACCCTGTCGATTCCAACGTTGTCGTTACCGTTATGCTCCAAGATCGCAAAGAAATGTCCTTCTCCTTGAAATAAATGCGGCCATATTCTTCCCGTGTGTCGGGTGGTATCCATACTCTTCTGCGTTAGTTCCCCTTCTGGATTTGGAATCCATTCCGGACGTCCGGGTGCAAGCCCGAGACTCACCGGGACCGGCACAATGGCGAAGTCCATGTGATTGTCCAGAAACTCCGCAATCATTTCTTCATTTTCTTCGGGGGAGAATGTGCAGGTGGAATACACAATGCGCCCTCCCGGAGCCAGTAGCGCTGCCGCGTGTGACAGAATATCTCTTTGCATCAACACACAGCGTTCCACAGAATGCTTCGCCCATTGCCCCGCCATTTCTTCATCTTTGCGAAACATACCTTCTCCGGAACACGGTGCATCAATCAGAATTTTGTCAAAATAATGCGGGAATGCAGCCACGATCCGATCCGGCAGCTCATTCAGAATAACGGCGTTCCGCACACCGAACAATTCAAGGTTCTTGGCGAGCACTTTAACACGTTCCCCCGCATTATCATTAGCGACAATCAGCCCCTCCCCTTTCAATGCGGCCGAGATCTGTGTGGATTTCCCGCCGGGCGCCGCGCAAAGGTCAAGCACCTTCTCTCCCGGCTTCACCTCAAGCAGTTCCACGGGCACCATGGCGCTGGGCTCCTGAATATAATAAAGACCCGCATGATAATAGGGATGTTTTCCGGGTCGATCTCCTTCGCTGTAGTAATAACCATCCTTCACCCACGGGATCGGACGCAATACGAACGGACTGATATTTAGAAAATCTTCAGGCTCAGCTTTCAATGAATTCACCCGGAGTCCGTAGTAACGGGGATCTTCATAAGACGCGAGAAATGCAGGAAATTCAGGGCCGAGCAACTTGTTCATTTTGTCCAAAAAAGCTTGCGGCAAATTGGCCGTCATAGGTCCACACTTCTTTCCGACTGTCTTCCTTTGTTCACAGTTTCCCATGGAATCTTCTTAGAATTATAGTCACAAGATGCAAGATAGGACAAGGATGTAGTATAATTTAATTCATAAAAACAACCACAGGGGTGAATTATGAAGAAACTTGGTATCTTTATTGGCATTATTGTTGCACTTTTTGTGTTACTTTATTTTCTAAACACATCTACGAACAATAATGTATACGGCAAATCCGAAAGTTCATTAAATCCGGCAACACGCGCGCAACTGAAAGATCCTGATTATCAGAACATTATTAAACCTGAAGATCTCGATTCCAAAATCAAAAGCGGCGAAGGCGTTTATGTATACTTCTTCTCCTCCACTTGCCCTCATTGCAAGCGTACAACACCGGTATTGAACCCGATTATTAAGGAAGTCGGTGTAGATGTAGAGCAGTTTAATCTGCTTGAGTTTGAAGAAGGTTGGCTGAAGTATAATATTGAAGGAACGCCGACACTTATTTACTTTAAGGACGGCAAAGAAGTGGACCGTCTCGCGGACGGAATCCGTGAACAAGGAGCCACGACGGGTAATACGGTTGAGGACTTCCGCAATTTCTTAACCAAACATAAAGGGGCGTAACCGATGAGAGTTCGTAACCGCAACCTGTTCTGGTTCATGTTATTCCTGTTCATTGTATTCTGCGGTGTGGTTACTGCTTGCGGTTCCTCCGATCAAGCCGCGAATTCAGGCGGACATTCCGGCCACAATGAAAACGAGGGATTTGAAGTGACCTCTTCCGCAGATGTCATGCCGTCATTCCTCAAGACATACACACCGCGTACCGGGCAACTCTACGCGAGAGTGAATGAGTATGAGGAGCTGCTGAAAACTCTTAACTGTTATTGCGGTTGTATGGATTACGCCGAAAATCGTCACGACTCGTTATACCGCTGCTTTATTATGGGTAAGGAGAACGGACGAGTGACTTGGACGGACCACGGTACGCAATGCGGTGTATGTCTGAATGAATTGAAAGATGCTACGGACATGGCTTCCAAAGGCAAATCCAACGAAGAAATCCGCAAGGCGATTGACGCAGCATATAAAGGTTCGATCTAATACAACAGTAATAGAAATCGCCCCCGACTACGCAGTCGGGGGCGATTTCTTTATTCAGACGCAGCTAACTTTAACATCTGTACCTGACGTTCAAGCTCTGAATCTATGATCAGGACCTGAATGGGATAGAACGAAAAAGGTGCCTCATCATATTGCTTAAGCTTCCTTAGATAGTTACCGCTTTCTACACGCAACAATTCTAGGTTAATGCCCAAGCAAGAATGCGGATATGCAGACAACTTTTCTAAACCGGCCTCCATTAACTTTACGGCCCCGCCCAGGTTATCGCCCTGAAAGTGATATAACCCTACCGCAATTTGCAGAAGCCCTTGATACAGAGGGCTTCGGCCTTCTTCCAGCCACAGTTCCTCCATGACCTCATGACATTCATAATAATCTCGTTTTTCATTAAAATAGTAGAGAAACTGTATATACAGCCGGTCGAAAACAGGCACTATTGTCCGCCTTTTTTGGCCCGTTGAATGGAAATCTGAATTTCTTTGTGTAGATCTTTAATTTCATATAAATTATTTTCTTCCCAAGCCTCATTAAAGCGCATTTGATATTGAGCTGCTTCGCGTACACGGTAGAAGAAATATAACTCCTGGATTCCATTCAGTACCTTGTGCACTAGGACCGAGCTGTCTTCAAAGCTTTTCTGCGCCTCCACGATATCTTCCCGGATGTTAGACATTTCTTTATCGAGAATGAAGGCCGCCTGGGCCGCGTTACGAAGCCGGTTCCGCACCTCTTCCGGCAGCGCCTCTTTATATTTATAATTCAGAGAATGTTCAATCGTTGCCCAGAAATTCATCGCCAGGGTACGAATTTGAATTTCGGCTAACACTTTCTTCAAACCGATGGCCGTCTGCACGGGATATTCCACGATGATATGAAATGAGCGGTAACCACTGTCTTTATAGTTGGTAATGTAATCTTTCTCATATAATACTACAAGGTCCTGCCGTTGCCTTAACAACTCTGCCACACGGTGTATATCTTCCACAAACTGGCACATAATTCGAATGCCGGCAATATCTTCAACCGACTCAATTTTCTCCATCGGAATGGATAACCGTTTAGCTTTTTCCAAAATACTTGAGATTTTCTTGACCCGGCCTGTAACAAATTCAATGGGCGCGTACTCGTCCCGAGACCTAAGTTCAGAACGTAAAATCTTGAACTTCACTTTCAATTCTTCTACAGCTTGCTCATAAGGAAGCAGGAATTTTCCCCAATCTCTTGCATCCAACGGCCTCGCCTCCGTGTTCATAGGCTACGCATCCTTTCCAATCGCTTGGGAAATATGGGTAAATCCGTCGCGTTTCAATAGCTCACGCAAACCGGAATGAATCTCTTTAACAATATGGGGTCCGTGATAAATCAACGCGGAATACAGTTCAATCATAGACGCGCCTGCCTTAACTTTGTCATAGGCATCTTGCGCTGTAAATATACCTCCGGAGCCGATAATAGGGATCGCGCCCTTCGTTTGCCGGTATATGCTTCTGACTGTTTCCGTGGATTTCATGAACAACGGCCTGCCGCTAAGGCCACCGGTTTCTCTGGCATTCGCATTCCTGAGCCCTTCTCGGCTTAAAGTCGTATTCGAAGCTATGATTCCTGAAACACCGCTCTGAACTATGGTTTCTGTGATTCCTTCCAGTTCTTCTGCCGTCAAATCAGGAGCAATTTTCACGAGTACAGGTTTACCCGCTCCGCCCGCGCTTGCTTGCTGCTGTGAAAGCTCGTCATTCACAGCCAGTAACAGCTTTCTCAAATCTTCCCCATGCTGCAAACTACGCAAACCAGGCGTATTCGGTGAAGAAATGTTGACAACGAAAAAATCACCATGTGAATACAGCGTCCGGATACATTTACGGTAATCGGATTCCGCCTCTTCGTTTGGGGTGTTTTTATTTTTGCCGATATTGACTGCAACCGGGATCGTCCGTTTGTTTAGTTGAGACAATTGATGAGCCATAGCTTTGGCACCCTTATTGTTAAAACCCATCCGATTAATTAAACCCAAATCTTCGGGTAATCGAAACAGGCGGGGCAAATCATTTCCTTCTTGTGAAAGCGGCGTGACCGTTCCCACCTCAACAAAACCGAATCCGATGGATGAAAACCCTGGAACGGCCTCTCCGTTCTTATCCAGTCCAGCGGCAAGGCCGATCATGTTCGGAAAGTGCAAACCCCACAACTCCATGGCGAGATCAGGCGTTTCTTGTACACTGTAAAGCCCGGAAAGAAGGGACAGAGCGCCAGGAACACGAGCTGCTCTGCGCATGCCGTCGATCGTTAGGTGATGGGCTTTTTCCGGATCCATTTTGAAAAAAATCGGTTTAACAACGTTTCTGTATAACATGTTCAACTCTCCACTCGACAATTTAGGCTCTAACGAACAGTTTATCGTTTTCAAGGTCAAAATGGAAGTGGACACTCGTCAATTCTTCACTGGATTTATCATTATAAAGCGGTTACAATTATACTTACAGACTATTCATTTCGTAGGAAAAGGGGCATATCATATGGCTAAGAGAATACCGCCCGTTATGCAACATCAACGTAAAGCCAAGGAAGAAGTCAATAAGAAGGCCTTGATTTGGAGCGCGGCTTCTTTGAGTATGGTCGTTGTGCTTGTTGCTATACTGCTCATTCTTGACAAATAATGTGCGTTATAACCAAAGCCCCGACATCTTGGTGCTGGGGTATTGTCTTTCTATTAAAAAAGAGCTTTGCTCCAAGAGCAAAGCTTCTTCTTTATTTCGAAATTAACCTTCTTTATTGAAAGCAGTTTCGGCGATCTTAATGGAATCTGTCGGACAGCCGTCAGCCGCGTCCTGTAAATCATCGAACAAATCTTCCGGGATTTCGGTATTTCCGTGGTTTGCGTCCGCGTTGTAAATAACTTCGGCCAAACCTTCATCGTCGTAATCGTAAATATCAGGTGCAGTCGCTCCGCATGCGCCGCATGCGATACATGTTTCTTTCTCAACCCAAGTATACTTAGCCATGATAACTAACCTCCATAATATAAGCTTCGAATAATAAACACTCTATCTACAATATAATACAAATCTATTGAAAGTTCAAACGATAACTGTTCTCAGGGCACCACCCCAGCGCTGCTTAACCTATTATGACCAACCCTTAACTAACCTACTCTCCTTGTTCTTCGTCTTGTCCCGATCTTAAATGATCCATCTGCAGCGAAGTCCCCCGAACCCGATGGTTGCGAATAAGCGCGGAAGGGTCATCGCTAAGCATACCCGCGGTTAATACCGCGCTCTCCCCGAATTTATCCCTTAGTTTATCCAACGTTTGATTCAGGATCTCTTTCTTAGGGCTTTCTACGTAATCAAATAAATCCAGCTGAATTGCCGATTCCGTCTTAGCGATTAAATTCTGCAATGTAATGCCAAGCAGCCGGATCGGTTTTCGATCTTTCCAATGCTTCGCGTAAAGTTTGCAAGCTTCCTTATATATCATATCGGCGTCTTCGGTAGGTGTTTCTAAAGTGGATGAACGCGTAATCGTATGCATATCTGGATTACGAATGGTGATTTGGATGGTTTGCGTAACAAGTTGCTGTTTACGAAGACGGCGAGCTGTTTGATCCGCCAGATTGAGGAACACACGATGCACATCTGCACTTTCCGTTACATTGGCGGGTAATGTGGTCGTATGCCCTATAGATTTACTTTGTTCCCGATCCGGATTAACAACCCCGTCGTCAAGTCCGTTGGCCGCGCGCTTGAGCCAATGTCCCAATACCCCAAATTCACGGCTCAACAAGGCCTCATCCGCTTTAGCCAAATCACCCAAATTATGAATCCGCAATTTATTTAACTTTTCTCCCGTTTTGGCGCCGATTCCGAACAAATGAGAACAAGGTTTATCCCATAACACGTACGGTACATCCCGTATGCGCAACACCGTTATTCCATTCGGCTTCTTCATATCCGACGCCATCTTGGCCAGTAATTTATTCGGTGCGATTCCTATGGAACAAGGCAAGCCGAGTTCTTGCATAATTCTGTCCTGTATTTTCTGCGCAATTTCCACCGGATTACCGAATTGCCTGGATCCGGAAATGTCGACATAGCATTCATCAATGGAAGTCGCCTCCAGCATGGGTGAATAGTTATATATAATTTTCATGAATGCTTTAGAAAAATGTCTGTACAGATGAAAGTCCGGCTGCAACAATATCAAATCGGGACATAACTTTAACGCCTTACCTACCTGCATACCTGTCGAAATCCCTCTTCTTCGGGCCGCATAGGAAGAGGTTACGATAATGCCTTTACGCAATTCCACACTCCCCGCAACCGCCAGCGGCTTACCTTGATAGCGATCAGGTTCCACCGCTTCATGAACCGAGCAATAGAAAGCGTTCATATCCACGTGAAGAATGACTCTGCCCTTTGCAGAATAATAATCATGAACTGGTTTCATAGAAAGATCTCCGTTATTTATTGTAATGAGGCCTTGAATTCATTGTGTATCTAACACTTTAAGGATACGTTTCCAGATGTGTGTGGTCAAGAAACATGCGCTCTCTTTTCAAAAAAGTTGTCTACAACGCTTTAAATCGGTGCTATAATAATGAATCATATTGGACTGCTTGAACGAGGAGGACGAATTGGATGGCAACACAGATCTCCATTTTTGATACGACATTAAGAGATGGCACGCAAAGTGAAGGCATTAGCTTATCCGCGGAAGATAAACTAAAAATCGCTGTAAAACTAGACCGGCTGGGTGTTCATTATATTGAGGGCGGAATCCCGGGAAGCAATACGAAGGATATTGAGTTCTTCCAACGCGTTAAGCAGTTGAATCTGCAGTCCAAGATAACCGCGTTCGGCTTTACCAGACGTAAAGATTCGGTGACAGAGCATGATTCTAACCTGAAGCGGATTGTCGAATCCGGAGCGTCGGCTGCAGCATTAGTCGGCAAGTCTTGGGACTTTCATGTGCATACGGCACTACAGACTTCATTAGAAGAGAACTTGGCGATGATTTCAGATTCCATTCGTTACGTAAAGCAACACGGCATGGAAGCGATCTTTGACGGAGAGCATTTCTTTGACGGTTACAAGAGTAATCCTGAGTATGCCCTTTCCGTCCTGCAGAGAACTGCTGAAGCCGGCGCGGATTGGATTGTGCTTTGCGACACGAACGGCGGAACCTTACCTCATGAAATTCATGAAATCGTTAGCCGGGTTGTTTCACAGATTCGAACGCCCATTGGCATTCATACGCATAATGATTGCGAGTTGGCCGTGGCGAACACACTGGCGGGCGTACAAGCCGGAGCCCGCCAGGTGCAAGGGACCATTAACGGATATGGAGAACGTTGCGGCAATGCCAACTTATGTTCCATCATTCCAAATCTGCAAATTAAGCAGACCTATGAATGTATCAGCAGTGAACAGTTGAGCCAATTGACCAATGTAGCCCGATACATCAGCGAAATTGCAAACGTGCACATGCCGGTTTTTCAACCTTACGTAGGGAATGCCGCGTTTGCGCATAAAGGCGGAATTCATGTTTCCGCTATCATGAAAGATGCGAAGACCTATGAACATATTCGTCCTGAATCTGTAGGTAACAAGCAGCGTGTGCTTGTCTCCGAACTTGCAGGACAAAGCAATGTGCTGCTGAAAGCCCAAGAGTTGGGATTGAATATGGACAATAATAACGAGAAGACCAAGGAAATGATTGAGCGCATCAAGAATCTTGAGCATCAAGGCTATCAATTTGAAGGCGCGGATGCCTCATTGGAACTTTTGTTACGTGACGCATTTGGAGAACTGGAAGAAATCTTCACTCTGGAGTCCTTCAAATTATTCGTTGAGAAAACAGCGGACCAAGCCGTAGTATCCGAAGCTTTCGTGAAAATTCGGGTTGGTGATGAGAAAATCTATACCGCGGCAGAGGGAAACGGACCAGTCAACGCACTGGACAACGCCCTGCGTAAAGCATTGGTACAGTACTATCCCAACATTATGAAGATGCATCTTGCTGATTACAAGGTCAGGGTCATTGATGAAAAGGATGCTACCGCGGCAAAGGTTCGGGTACTCATTGAATCATCGGACATTGATGCGTCCTGGAGCACCGTAGGGGTTTCTCCCAATCTAATTGAAGCGAGTTGGGAAGCGCTAGTTGACAGCATTCGCTATTCGTTACTTGGTGAAATCAAGCAACAGATTGCACAAGAGCCCGCTTCGGGGCGTCTGGGGATTGTAAATCACTAAACGACAGGAACGTCCACAGCTTAAATTGTCGCAATATTCAATGAAAGAGCCGCTCCGAATGATTAGGGAGCGGCTTCTTTATTTGGGCATACATCAACTATTTCATCCAGCGTTTCGTCAATCGCTCCAGTTCATCGGGTTCCACCGCGCCATAGAACACCTCGCGGATCACTCCCTCTTGATCGACCAAGTAACTCGTGGGGAACGCCATGATCCCATACAAATCAGACACGTCACCTTGTATATCCAGGAATGAAGGAAACGTGAATTTATAGGTTTGAACAAATGATTTGGCGTCCGCCGCCTTATCATTTTTTGTGCTGTTCACAGCGTAAATGTCGATTATATCTTGATGCTGATCATAGAACGATTGTAGTGCCGGGGCTTCCTCCTTACAAGGCTCGCACCACGATGCCCAAAAGTTAAGAAGCAGCATCTTATCGCGTTTACCCCCCACATGGAAAGTCTCACCCTTTAAATCTACAAGATTAAAATCTGGCGCAATATAATTTTTCTTTGGGGCTTGTTCGTAAGTCACGGCGGATTCCGCTTTAACCGAAGTGTATTGGTACAAGGCAATGGCCAGAACAATCAGGGCTGCGCTCACAATAATTGCATTGCTCCATTTTGTATTCATTCGTGAAACCACCTTATCTTTATTTTCCCCCTTATTATAACCTTGACTAGCTCTATATTCCAAATTGGCATCTTTTCCCCTTACGTATGACGTATTCGCCAAAGGGTACATTAAAGCTACTAATGTTTGACGAAGGAGTCATGTTCTATGGAGAAAACAAAACGAAACAAGCTTCTCGACATTACCTTCGATAATCCGAATGACATCACATTCGACAGTGAAGTGGAGGCGCATGCAGAAAATCAAGAAGATGAGAAATCCGGAAAATCCGCATCGAGCGGTAAGAATACCGGAAAAGGAGTTCTCCTGCAATTCTTCGCCATTGCCACGATTCCGTTAGTGATGGTGTTGGGAAACTCCATGCTTGTACCTATTTTGCCTCAATTGGAAAGAGAGTTAGGTGTCAGCCAGTTTCAAAGCTCCTTGGTTATCACCCTGTTCTCCGTTACGGCCGGACTGTTCATCCCCATCGCGGGTTATATGTCGGATCGATTTTCACGAAAAGCCATCATCATCCCTTCTTTAATTGTTTATGGCGCGGCAGGTGTGTTAGCGGGCTTCGGCGCTGTGTGGAACTCCTACACCATCCTCATTATCGCAAGAGCTATTCAAGGTTTGGGGGCGGCGGGAACGGCACCTATTGCTATGGCTCTTGTAGGCGACTTGTACAGCGGGGGCACAGAAAGTAAGGCGTTGGGATTAACAGAAGCCTCCAATGGGACGGGGAAAGTACTCAGTCCAATCTTAGGGTCCTTGTTGGCCTTGATCGTCTGGTATGCGGCTTTCTTCGCTTTTCCGTTATTCTGTGTAATATCTCTGCTTTGCGTGATGTTCCTGATTAAAGAGCCTAAGAAAGACAAGAAACCCCCGACACTTAAGGAATACCTCCATCAAATCGGGGCCATCTTCCATAAACACGGCAAATGGCTCATTCCGGCTTTCTTTGCAGGTTCATTAGCTTTGTTTATTCTGTTTGGTGTTCTGTTTTATTTATCCGATATTCTCGAAAAAGAACCTTACACGATCGACGGTGTTCTCAAAGGGGTTATATTAGCGATTCCATTGTTGGGGCTTGTTGCCACATCTTATACCACGGGGAGCAAAATCAAGAAAAACGGTGTGTTAATGCGTAGGTTGATGCTGATTGGGTTGGTTATGATGAGTGTCTCTTTGTTGTTAACCATCTTCTTTATGCGCAACATCTATGTGTTCATCGGTCTGCTAACGCTTAGCAGTGTGGGTACAGGACTGTTGGTGCCTTGTCTGAATACAATGATTACGGGCTGTGTCAAAAAAGCGCAGCGAGGCATGATTACGTCCCTGTATAGCTCATTACGGTTCTTGGGTGTAGCCGCCGGACCGCCGTTATTCGGGTGGATGATGGAAAAGTCCGAGAAGTGGATCTTCATATCCGTATCTATTCTGTCCTCCTTCACGTTGGCATTGGTCTTCTTCTTGATCAAGCCGGACAAAAAAGTAAGTTAATGCCTGCTTAAGTACGCATACAAGTCGCCTAAAGTCACCACTTGTCTGGTTTCAATGATCTCCATAAAGCATGCCCATAGCTTGGCCGTCATCAAGGAATCTTCTAAAGCGTGATGACGCGTTGTCACAGGAATGTTATAACACTCCAGTAATTCATCCAACCCGTAAGAGGGGCGCTTGGGATCGATCCACTTGGCAATCATCATCGTATCCAGCAATCGATGGGTTAAATACACTTTGGAAGTCTTCCACAAGGCTGCGTTCAGAAACTGTTTATCATGGCCGCTGGCATGAGCTACCAGCATTTTCTTGTCGATAAACTCCATAAAGTTATGTAACACCGTCAACAGATCAGGTGCGTTCTCAACCATGTCATTGGTGATACCTGTCAGGAGTTCAATATGTTCGGGGATTTGCCTTGTAGGTTTAACGATGCTGTAGAATGTTTCGTTTTCTTGAATCTGATGACCTTTCACAACCACTCCGCCGAATGAAATTATTTCATCCCCGTTATTGGGGTAGAACCCGGTAGTTTCCAGATCGAACACTACAATTTCAAGCTCCTTCAATGGCATGTCAAAGAGCGTATTCTTTCGTTGTTCTTTCATCATGGAACGAATAAAGGCCATTTGTTGAGCATTTCGCGGATCGAACATGGAGGTGATGGCCGGCGCGATTCCGCCCATTTTGTAAAGATTCCATAGCCGTCCCGTCCGTTTCTCATCACTCATGTCTACACACCTCTTCCTGTTGGATAGGCCAGCGCCGCTTTCTGTACCGCCTTCTGCAGTTCTTTGCCTTCCCTGAGGCTCAGCTTCAATCGGTCCTGAAGCTCTTTACTAAGATTTCTGATTTTAAGCTTACCGCTGGATGTATACAACCCTTCCTCTTCTTTGTGCGCGGCTAAGGCACGAAGTTCGAGAATGAGTGAGAATGCGTCGGTCCAACGTTCACATAGTTGTTCAGGAACGGCCTTGTTCGCTTTTAAAGAGGATAATCGCTTAAGTGTAGACGTATCCGTTACTCTGTGACATAGAGACAGCAATCTTACGCCGTTCACAAAAGGGATATAAGCTCCATACTTAATATCAACGGAGCCGGCATCTTCACCGTACTGCTCTTTAATAAAGCTGCCAAACAGGTTAAGCAGCATCTTGTGTCTCAGCGTATTGCTTAACATGGCCGGAATGATGGCAGGATACGTTTCTGTTTGCTCCATGTAATATCGCTTCAATTCGGTGACAAGAATTTCAGAACCATAAACGCTGCGGGCATCCGCAACGATAAGTAAATGGCGTATTTGCTCCCAGGTCCCCTCTGTGATCCAAACATGAATTAGTGCCTTCCACTCGTCTTTGGACTTGCGCCAAGCCTTATTGGATGCGCTAACTTCGCCTTCACATGGCGGATAACCTAATGCCTGTAGTGATTCAACAACCTGGAATGATAATTTCTCAAAATAGTGTTCCGTTTCACTCCGGAATTCGGGCTGAGGTTCTTCATAGATGAGCCCGTTATCCTGATCGCTCCAAAGCGTTTGTTCACCTCGGCCTCCGCTGCCGAATAGCATGAATGCGTAAGAAACAGGAGGAGGACCCATCCCCTCGTCGGCTAGTGCTTTCTCCGACAATTCAATGGTCCTCCCGATGATGGCGTCGTGTAACTTGTTAATGAACAAGCCCCGCGCATAGCTTACGTCTTTCCCCGCTATAAGGGAGCCTTGCCCGTAGTGTGCATGAACCCATTCGCGTACCTTCCGCAGTTCATCGATATGTTCACACTGTTCAATTTCCTGCAGTTGTACCGCTTCCGTCCGCTCTTCCACGGGAAGCCCCCCTATATTTAGGTCTCTGTCTCTATATTATAAGCGAATTACACTGTGATGGAAGAATCCTTCCTCATTTGTTCAGGGTAACCGTAAGCACCGTGCTCACTAAGATCCAAACCGATAATTTCTTCTTCTTCGGTTACACGAAGACCATTAACAGCTTTAATAACGAACAGCAAAACGAAAGATACTACGAATGCAAACGCTCCGCAAGCCAGAATACTCAAAGCCTGAACGCCTAGTTGGTGAAGTCCGCCGCCGTAGAACAGTCCCGCTTGACCGATGTTGACTTTAGTCGCCAATTCAGGTGTTGCGAAGAAACCGTTAGCCAGCGTACCCCAGATACCTGCAGCGCCATGAACAGATAAAGCATAAATCGGATCGTCAATTTTCAATTTCTCAAACAACTTGGTGCTTGCGAAAACAAGAATTCCGGCAATTAGACCAATAACGATCGCTGCCCATGGAGCTACATATGCGCAGGATGCGGTGATAGCTACAAGACCTGCAAGCGCGCCGTTCAACATCGTCGAGATGTCTGCCTTACCCATAATAATCCAGGAAATCAACAAGGCCGCGACCGCACCGCCAGCAGCGCCTAATTGAGTGTTGAAAGCGACGTAACCGAAAAACCCGTCTCCGACAGCCACCGTGGAACCTGCATTAAATCCGAACCAACCTACCCAAAGGAGTAACACGGATAGCGCTGTGTACACTTGGTTGTGTCCCAGAATTTCATTAGCGGAACCGTCTTTATTAAATTTACCGATACGAGGTTTAAGTAAAATCGTCGCTGCCAAAGCCGCCATAGCACCGGTTAAGTGAACCACTGTGGAACCCGCGAAATCTTGCGCACCGTCCAGTGCCAACCAACCGTCAGCGTTCCAGATCCAGTGTGCGATTACAGGATATACGATAGCTGAGAAAAGAATAGCGAAGATTAAGTATACGGACAGTTTAGCTCTTTCAGCGAAGCCGCCCCATGCAATGGATAATGAAACACCCGCGAAAGCGAGTTGGAACAGAAAGAATACGGAACTTCCGTACATGGATTCGATAGCTAAGGATGGGTCATAGAAGAATGAATCTAAACCAAGAATCGGATTTCCGCCGCCGCCGAATGCCACGCCGTAACCTACCGCCCAGAATATTAATGAACAAAGCCCGAAAGTGAAGATGGTCTTACCGGCTACGTGACCCGCGTTCTTCATTCGGGTCGATCCTGTCTCCAGAAGAATAAATCCGCCTTGCATCAGAATTACCAGGATAGCTCCCAGCATAACCCACAGAGCATCAACGCCGATTGCCGTAGCCGGTGCCGGATCCTCTGCAAAAGCCATCGTTGGAAACATCAATAATAACGTTCCTAAAGCAACCAGTGATTTCTTTAACAAAACAACCACTCCCCTTAATAATGTTAGTTTATATAACATTGCGTGATAAACTTAATGTCATTATAGTCTGTTACTCCTATTTTGACAATAACTATTTCATCATAATTTACCATTTCACGAAAGTTAGATCATATTTATCGTTACATAATTCGGGTTTATCGGAATTATGTAACGATAACTAACGTTGAAAACACATTTACAGAAAAACCATCTATGCGTAAAGCACTACATTCGCCTACACCGATACGTTTGACTGTAATGTTTATATTAAGTATCATAAATTTAAGGTTATAACGTGTTACTTATGCATAAAGTTAGGGTAAAGAGGTGAAAGAATATGGCGGCTAATTTATATCGGATCGGCACTCTGTCCAAATTATCCGAAGTGAGCCAGCGAACCATTGATTACTATACAACTATGGGATTGATCCAGCCGGAGAAAAGAACGGATAACAATTATCGGCTTTACAGCGATGACACCCTAACAAGATTAAAGCGCATCGAAATGATGAAAAAAGAGAAGTATACATTAGAAGAAATACGAACGGCCCTCAAGAGCTGGAATAAAGTGTCCAACGAGGAAGAGCTCACAGAGAAGTTCACCACACTACAGATGCATATGCAGCAACTGGAACGCGAAGTTAAAGAATTAAGTCCGATCATTGAGCATCTGAAACCAAATCAAATTCAGAACGTATTTAAGAATCTGACGCCTCAAGGCGCGGCATGCATTGAAGCCTTATTGCTGCTGCTGGGTAAAGGACCTCTGATGTAAAATTTTCGTTCACATTCTACCGGGCCTCCAGTCAGACGGCACACTACTTTATGATGGAGGTTAGCTTATGTTCTTTCCTATAGGTTTTCATTATATGGATATATTCATATTCGCGGCTTTCGGCTTATCGCTGTGGGCTCAGTTTCGAGTAAAGGGAACGTTTAATAAATGGTCCAAAGTTCAGGTGTCCACCGGAATAACAGGTTATGAAGCCGCTCGCCGGATGCTGGATGTCAACGGACTTCAAGATGTTCCGATTGAGCCCATCCGTGGAGCTTTAACAGACCATTACGACCCCATCCACCGGGTTGTGAGGCTTTCCGAGCCGGTATATTATGAAAGCACGATTTCAGCGGTTTCAGTTGCTTGTCACGAAATCGGTCATGCCATACAACATCAACAGCGTTACCCCATGCTGACTTTGAGACATCGGATGTTTCCTGTAGCCAGCTTTGCCTCGGGAACGGCTCCATTATTGATTATAGCCGGATTATTCTTTCAACAATTCAGTTTCTTGTTCGGCTTGGGCATCATCTTCTTCTCGGCGGCTGTATTGTTTCAGGTTGTGACCCTGCCCGTGGAATTTAACGCCAGTTCCCGAGCACGAGACACGATGATTTCGGAAGGGTATATTTCGAATAACGAGGAACGCGGCGCAGCCAAGGTATTGAATGCCGCTGCTCTGACTTACGTCGCCGCTGCTCTTATATCTGTGCTTGAGCTGCTTAAGTACATTCTCATCTTCACCGGCCGTAATAACGATTAAATCAGTGCAACAGCAAAGAAGAAGCGATCCTCCAAAGGATCGCTTCTTCTTTGCTGTTAATGAATATCAGACGACTACTTAAGCTCTTTAAAGTAGTCGAGCAGAAATTTGTGAAACACATCCGCGACTAACGGCAAATCCTCATTCGACCGACGTATAACGCCAATGCTTCTCGTTACATTAGGTTCACTCACTTTCACCTTGACGGGCTGGAGCGAGCTTGTTTCGAATAAAGCCATCCCGGGAAGCAGGCTAACTCCCATCCCGGCTGCCACCAAGCCGCGGATGGTATCCGTCTCTTCTCCTTCGAAACCGATGATGGGTGTAAAGCCCGCCTTCAAACAAGCGTTCCAGACAATCGGACGTAGAGAATATCCCTCACGGAACAATACGAAAGATTCATCCTTCAATTGATCCAACCGAATGGACTCACAACCGGCCAACGGATGATTCGAAGGCATAATGGCGAATAACTCTTCTGTAAGCATATGCTCGCTTGTTACGAATTCGTGTTTATCGGGGCTCGGGGAAATAAAGGCCAAATCCACTTCGCCTTCCATCACATCTTTTAACAATGTATTATACATGCCTTGTTTAAATCGAAATTTCACATTAGGGTGATTCTTACGGAATTGGGAAACCACAGAGGGAATTAAATGAATACCCAGACTATGGGGAAAACCAAGCCTGATTTCACCTAACTCCGGGTCAAGAAACTCATGAATCTCATGAACGGATCGTTGCAAATCAGCCAATATACCCTCCACTCGCGTCAAGAAGAGTTTGCCTACCGGCGTAAGCTGAAGATTTCGACCTTTCTGTTGAAAAAGATCAACACCCAGTTCTTCTTCCAGTTGATGGATTTGCCGGGAAACGGCCGATTGAGCGACATGCAATTCTTCCGCAGCCTGGGTAACATGCTGCTTGCGCGCCACCTTCACAAAGTAATGAAGCTGTCGTAATTCCACAATATCTCTCCGTTTCTGTGCACTTCATGCATTGGACAAGCGGGTTTTAAACAGTTTATAATGAAAAGGTTGGTAATGTTTAGTGATTGACCATTCGAAGGAGGAATATGACATGTCCCAAGAACGTACAGGCGTAGCTACATTTAAAAGTAATCCTATCACTTTAATCGGCCCGGAAATTAAAGTTGGCGATCAAGCTCCTGATTTCCACGTTAACAAGAATTTACTTGAAGAGGTTACTTTGGCAACTTACGCAAATAAGGTAAAGTTGATCAGCGTTGTCCCTTCCTTGGACACAGGCGTATGTGATACGCAAACACGCCGTTTCAACGAAGAAGCTGCTAATCTAGGCGAGAATGTCGTTATTCTAACCATTTCTGCCGACCTTCCTTTTGCTCAAGCTCGGTGGTGCGGCGCGGCGGGCGTGGACAAAGTAATTACTCTGTCCGACTACAAAACCAAGTCCTTCGGCACATCCTACGGCGTCCTTATCCAAGAATTCCAATTGGACATGAGAGCCATCTTCGTAATTGATGCTAACGACACAGTACAATATGTTGAATACTTGTCGGAGATGACGGAACACCCGAACTACGAGAAAGCGATTGAAGCTGTGAAAGCTCTCGTATAAGCTATTTATAATAAAAGCGAGGAAGGTAACCCTTCTCTCGCTTTTTCATTTTATTCAGAGGTTTTATAATCCTTCATTTTACGGTCTAGCGCCGCATGTATATCCAGAATCGTCCTGTAGTTCGATCCAAGGTCGCCTAATGAGCCCCTGGAAGCCGAGTAGACGTCAATTGCGGACTTACTAGGTGTAATTGTAATCAAGGTCAGTGTAATGTCCTGTACTCTGCCTGTGACCGTCCGTTTCTCCAGTACAATTTCACCGACACTCTTCACTTCATGTAACACCTTGTAACCCGGCATTTTCTTAACGGCTGAAATAACCTCTTCCCAGAATTGCTCCTTAGACATCCGATAGTACCTGGTTTTCAGAAGAGGATCTTTCACTTTCTCTCCAGTTGATTCATGGCTGCGTATAAGTCCGATTAATGCTCTCTTTAACAACAAAGTGTACCCCCTATTCATGTCCGTTTACTGCGATTGTGTGTTTATATCATCTTAACATTGTTTTCGGCGTAAAAAAAGACCCCTCGGAAGGAGTCTCGGTTTTAAGTTAGGAATCCCGCATATGCCGTTCGGCTCCTGTGTTTCAGAACCCGCTCTCGCAGGTGGGTGTCCTCAGCAGCGCTTATGAAGTCCCCGTTCGTGGGGCATGTCAGCCACGCCGTCTTATTGGTCTCCCTAGAAACAGTCATTGGTTCAAAACAACTGAGAACCGTCACGTACATCGCAGGATGGTAGTTCATATTATAAAGTTATTATTAATGAAAGGCAAGTTTAAGAATTTTCCTTCGCTTTAGGTTCTTCAGCGGTCAAAGCTTCCTGTTCCGCAACGGCCGCCGCTTCCTCTGCAGCTAACGCATCCTGCTCCAATTTCAACTGTGTTTTGTTATAAATTCGATTGAATTGGTAAAAGGACATATATGCGATAACACTACCCATAAAGAAGGGAATCAAGAACGTAAACTTAAAGAAACTGATATACAAGATCACCAGGTTCGTAATAGCCAGCAGTACGGTTGATACAGGTCTCCCAATCGTAATGAGTACCGAGTTCTTGAACACTTGCCAGAACTTCATATGAAAATGTACCATGACAGAGAAGAAATGAAACATCGAAGCAAACATCAACACAGAGAATGCGATAAAAATATAGGAAATGATTTGAAATGTGCCGGTTTGGCCTTGATAAAATATAAAGTTTACATAAAAAAT
The DNA here is from genome assembly GCF_001644605.1 of Paenibacillus swuensis. NCBI lineage: Bacteria > Bacillati > Bacillota > Bacilli > Caryophanales > Paenibacillaceae > Paenibacillus > Paenibacillus swuensis. The sequence continues at coordinate 4,569,899 of NZ_CP011388.1, forward strand.
TAAACTGATTGCCGTATAGAGAAGCCCGCCAAGTAAACTATGCTTATAATTCTCCTTGTAACCGCGGAAGAACGTTTTGAACAAAGGCACATCTTCGTCCCCCATCACCCACTTGCGGGCAACCGTAAACATGGCAGCCGTAGCCGGAAAGAAAGCAAACGCTCCGACAACACCCATTATCACATAAGCAAAGACAAGCTCAGATGTATTTGTAGAAGTTCCCACTATTTGCAGAAAGCTGAACAATACAAAAATAAAAGGGATCGAGCACACAACCCAAAGCACATTGATGACGGAGAGTCTCATAATCCATTCGGATATCCGGTAAAACCCTCCCATTAAACCTCTCATTTCCACAAACTTGTCCTCCTTAAAATCTGTAGCGTTTTCATTTAGGCATATGCTTAACTATAATATACATTCGACAAATTCTCCAGTGCCCATTTTCCCTTCCCCTGGGTGTGTGTCTAGACGGCTCGGTCCCGTTTGCATACGATGTATGGTTACCAGCGATTAACATGGCAGAGGAGGAAACAAACATGACAGCAGCAGGCTACGGTGGCTTTACTTCCACAGGTGCGATTCTGGTTCTTTTCATCTTGTTGGTTATTATCAGCAAATCTTTCTTGTACTAATTGCCGGTAATTTTATAACTATGCGCAAAAAAGACGAAGGTCTCGGACCTTCGTCTTCTCTTTGTGTTTATTTCGTTTCCGCAAAAGTGCTGCGAGGTTTACGCGGTCCATCCGAATTCGGACGGCTGTCCTTGGAGTATCCGCCACGGCTGCTGCTGCTACCGTCGCTGCGACGCTCTCCGTCTTTCCAGCTGCCGCCGCTGCGAGGTCCGCTGCTGCGAGGCCCGGAAGAGCTTCTGGAGCCGCCGGAACCGTATCCGCCGCTGCCGCTACCGCCGCCGCTGCCAAACCGTCTGTTGCCGCCTCCGAATTTGCTGTCTCCGAAGCGTTTCTTCTTCGCGCGAAGCGGCTCTTCCGGTGTAAGCTCCACATTCACATCTTTACGCTCGCCCGTTAACAATTTAATCGCTGCCGCAATCAGTTGTACAGAGTCATATTGCTCAAGAAGTTGAATGGAGATGGCTTTAAATTCGTTGTAATCCTCGTTGTTCATCACTTCAATAAGTTTCTCAGCCGTTAGCTTTTGTTTGCCTTCGATGGCTTCCGCAAGACTTGGCAATGGCTTCTTCGTAATTTTGTGACGAGTCACCTTTTCGATAAAGTGAAGGTGATCAATTTCGCGAGGCGACACGAACGTCCAAGCCGTTCCTTCTTTACCCGCGCGACCTGTACGGCCGATCCGGTGAACATAGCTTTCCGGATCTTGAGGAAGGTCGAAGTTGATAACATGTGTTACACCGGAAACATCAAGACCGCGCGCAGCTACGTCAGTAGCTACCAATACGTCAATGCTGCCGTCACGGAATTTACGCATAACCGCATCCCGCTGATTCTGAGACAAGTCGCCATGCAGACCGTCAGCGGAGTAACCGCGCTTCTGCAGAGCTTCCGCAAGTTCATCTACACGGCGCTTTGTGCGTCCGAAGATGATGGCAAGCTCAGGAGCTTCCATATCCAACAAGCGGCTGAGCGCATCAAACTTCTGGCGCTCATGAACCTCTACATAGGCTTGAGCAATTAAAGGCGCGCTGACTTGTTTAGGAATAACCGAAACATGCTCAGGATTATTCAGGAACTGGTCCGCCAGTTTGCGAATGTTCGGAGGCATTGTAGCTGAGAACAACATCGTTTGACGTTCTTTCGGCACAAGGCTCAGAATGGACGTAATATCTTCCATGAAGCCCATATCCAGCATTTCATCCGCTTCATCCAAAATAACCGTCTTCACATCGTCTAAACGAATGGTCTTACGGTTAATATGATCCAGCAAGCGACCAGGTGTTCCGATAATTACTTGCGGCTTCTTCTTCAATGCGCGAATTTGCTTACCGATATCCTGTCCACCGTAAATCGCAAGAGTACGGATACCTTTAAACCGTGCTAATTTACCGATTTCATCCGCAACCTGAATCGCCAATTCCCTTGTCGGCGCCATGATTAAAGCGGAAATCTTCTCTTCGGAAGTGGGGATCTTGTTAATCAACGGAATACCGAACGCAGCTGTCTTTCCCGTACCTGTCTGCGCTTGACCAATTAAGTCCCTGCCTGAGATGGCGATAGGAATCGATTTGGCCTGAATCGGTGTTGCCTCCTCAAAGCCCATGTCGCTGATGGATTGCATGACCTTCGGCTCTAAGCCAAGTTCACTAAATGTAATCAATAGATTTCAAACTCCTTTTCGTGAGGGCGTATTCGCCCTTCTGTCTGTACTCTTAAGTTTGACTCAGCACTTATATAGTATCCCAACGAACTTCATTTTTAACATGGTGAAACCTTGAATGATGCGTTATGCATGAACTTACACGCTAAGGCCACCCAAAAAAACAAATTCCTCTGCCCGGAGGAACATAGCCGCACTTAAGAATATCCAAGTTATTATATCACAAATGAGTATCGGATTGCCAACTTCATGTAAATATAGTTTTTTGAGAATGATTTGCTTCATACATTTTTGTATATATAATGAATGATGCGGTTGCATAACAACCGATACTACATCTGAGGTGACATCATTTTGAAAATGTTCTTGAATGGTTTGATTATTGTAGCTGGGGCCGCCTTAATCGCCGCCGGCTTCAACTTTTTTCTGATTCCGTTAAATCTGTTAAGCGGCGGGATCTCCGGAATCTCCATGTTAATCGGATATTTCTTCGGAGGAAATATCGGATATATTTATCTCTTGTTAAACATACCCATTATTATCTGGGGTTATTTCGTCCTCGGACGAGCTTTCGTCATGATCAGTATCCTTTCGGTTGTTTTCACCACCTGGTTTATGCAGCTGTTCCCGGCATCGGGCGTACCGACCGAGCAATTACTTGGAGCCGTATTCGGCGGGGTGCTGATCGGAATCGGTACAGGCATCACCCTAAGAATCGGCGGTTCGAGCGGAGGGTTCGACATTGTCGGATCAATTCTGACCCGAAACCGGGATTTCCCTCTTGGTACGGCCATCTTCATTCTTAACGGCCTCGTCATATTGGTGCTTGGCTTTCAAGAAAACTGGGATTTGGCGCTTTACTCCATGATATCCATTTTTGTTACCGGAAAAGTAATTGATATTATTCACATCAAACATGTGAAGGTTACTGCCATGATCGTTACAAGCCAAACAGATTTGATGCTGGACAGGCTGATGAAGCTTCATCGGGGTGTTACCGTTATGAAAACCCGCGGCGGTTACACTCATATGGATCGCGAGATGTTAATGACTGTGACTACCCGCTATGAGCTTGTTGAATTGCAAAGAATTATTAAAGAGACCGATCCGAAAGCGTTTGTGAATATCGTTGAAACGGTAACCGTGTGGGGAGAATTCCGAAGAAACTAACGGACGTCCCTCCTTATGATCACCCATGTATTTCACAAATATTGTATGCTATAATGTTCAAGTAAGTCCCCAATTTCATATAGTTCTGGTTAGACCGGTTTACTGGATTCACGGAATGGCTGCTATTCTAATCGCAAGTCAACTACTCGATTGGAAGGGTGATTACTGTGGAAATGGAAACAGTGAAGTTATCCAGGATTGTAACGAAATTAACGCCCGAAATGCATCCTTTCCTGACTTCGGAGGAGCTTAATTCCTACATTGTGCTAAGAGACGGGCTTGGGGTGTTAAGAAGGCAAGACGCGTTGGAAATCATCCAACAGAGCATTTATGAGCAACAGAAAGATGCAGTTATGCATTGACCTTGAATCACATAACGGTCGGGACATGAGTCCCGACCGTTATTTTGTGTGTACAGAAATTAGGTAACCTCAGACATGTTCTTACGTTCAGCCGCTTGCGCATAAAAGAACATACCGCTCGCCACGGCGGCAAGAACCGCCCCGAACCAATACATGCCCGCTCCGCCGTACTCTCCCCGAATCCAACCGCCTGCGGAACCTCCTGTAATCCCCGCAAGACCGAGAAATACAGCCGCCAGAACGGATTGACCCGTTGAACGCAAGTGCTCCGGGACCAACCGCACCGCATAGCTTACCGCTGTGACCCAAAACACGCCAAACGTGAACGATGCCGTAACCTGAAGGAACATGAGCAACCAAGGATCCTGCACCAAAGCATAGACAACCCAGCGTAAAGCATACAATCCGCCTGCAACCCCCAACAGTGCAAGTTCATTGAATTTATGCATATACTTTCCTAGTAAAGCAAATGCCGGGACCTCTCCGAATGCGGCAATGGCCCATGCCCATCCGACCATTGTCGCGGTCGCGCCCAAGCTGCTCAAATGCAACCCATACAGACCATCATTCATACGATGAGGTATCATCAGGATAAAGACCATCAATAAGAAAAACAAAAACGAACGGTTCGCGAATATGGATTTGAACGATTTCAATGTAATCGAAGCGCCTTTGGACGGTACGTCTTTTACAAGGAAGAGGAATATGAAGGCAGGCAGCCACACAGCCCAGTAAATGTATTTAATGTTCAAAATACCTCCTATCGCATTTATTGCAAAAGGAGCCGTAATCGCGACGACGGTAAACCCGATCGAGCCCCACATTCGAATGGAGCCGTATGAGATGTTGGCATTACTCGCGGAGGTAATCGTCAACCCGTCCAATAACGGAGACGAAGGCATCATGAAGAAATACAGAAGCAACGAAAAGGTTATAGAAACCGCAAAATTCTGAGCTGTAAACAATACAACACTTGAAAGAACCGTACAAACCCACAGCAAGAATACAATCTTCTTCACCGTCTGCATTCGGTCACTAATGTATCCCCACATCGGCTGCGCAAACACGGCTACAAACGGGCCGATCATCATCAGCACTCCCACCTGAAATGAATCATAACCCTGTTTGGCAAAATATAAAGGTAAAAAAGGCAACAGCACCGCTTGCATGGCATAATAACTGAACACTAAACCTCGCAACCGGAAAATTTGTTTCTGCATTCATCTGTCTCTACTCTCATGTTTAGTTTATCCACACCCTGTCCTTTAGTTATGGTAACCCACATGATTCCAAAAAAAAAGGACAAATTAATTTGTCTGTTCGTGCGGATTAGTCTGTTTTATAATAGGGTAAGAGGCAATAGGCACACGGAGAGGAGTTACATCATGGATTTCTTATTGGCAGCAATGTTACTACTTGGAAATCAAAGCGACACCCAGCAAGATATGACGATGAATAAACTATTATTGGCTACAATTCCGAAGCAAACAGGGGTTGCAGGACAAGGAAACACTTTGCCGGTTAGCGGAACAACAGGCGGTAAAGTTGATCCTCAGAAGGACGCACCCATAGTTAAAGGAGTATACGCCACAGCGCATACGGCTGCCGGTTCACGGATGCAGTCGCTCCTTACATTATTGGATGAGACTGAATTAAATTCTATGGTAATCGACATAAAGGACGACTGGGGCTACGTTACATACGATACTAAGAATCCCGCTATTACCGCGCTAGGCACAACCAAGCCGATTATCAAGGACATGAGCAAATTAATGAATACGTTGGAGCAGCACAAGATCTATCCGATTGCCCGCATCGTGGTATTCAAAGATTCGGTATTGGCCAAACAGAAGCCTAATCTCTCATTTATCAAAAAAGACGGTACCGTTTGGAAGAACGGTAAAGGCGACAGCTTTGTAAACCCATATGTGAAGCAGGTTTGGGATTATAATATTTCTGTCGCCAAGGAAGCGGCTAAGGCCGGTTTTAAGGAAATTCAGTTTGATTATGTGCGGTTTCCGGAAGGCTTCGAGAAGAAGGCCGATACCCTAGGTTTCTATAAGGACAAACGTAAGAGAACGGAAGCGGTTCAAGACTTTGTCAAATATGCCCGTGAGCAATTAGCTTCAGACGGAATCCGAATTTCCGTCGATATATTCGGATATGCGGCCGCTGTACCGGCCGCGGAAGGAATCGGGCAAGATTTTGTGAAAATCTCCGAAAATGTGGATGTGATCTGCCCGATGATCTATCCGAGCCATTACAGCGAGGGATGGTACGGGGCCAAAGTTCCTGACGCAGCACCGTACCAGACGATTGCCGGAGCTACTAAGGACACCCATAAGAAACTTGTGCCGATTGGAGCCAAGAAACCTATCATTCGCCCGTGGATTCAGGATTTCACCGCAAGCTGGATTCCGGGACATATCCGATACGGCAAGAAGGAACTTGACGCTCAGATCAAAGCACTGAAGGATAACGGCGTGGAAGAGTATCTGCTGTGGAATTCCGGCAACCGATACACACAACATGTGAAATATTGACCTCAAGAAAGGGGAAGAAATATGGTAACCAAACTTCCTAAAGAAACTAAGCAACAGATGGTATCCAATCTTCAAATTTATGTTCAAGAGCAATGGAATCAAGAAATAGGTCAGTTACCTGCAGAATTATTGTTGGACTTCGTGCTCAAAGAATTGACACCACATGTATATAATCAGGCTATTGATGATGCTTCTGGGTTAATGTCAGATCGCATGACGGCCATGGAAGAAGATCTCTATGCTCTGAAGAAGCAAATTCAACTTGCTAAGCGAACACAGTAAGCAATATAACACAAGACCCATTCACCTGATTAAGGGGTGAATGGGTCTTGTATTTATTGGCGCAAATTAGCGGATAAGTCTATAAAGTAATGCAATGTGCGGAGGATCCGAGTTTTTACCTTATCATCAGCCGGTATACCCTCGGAATCAAACGTTCGCGCATCGCCGCCAACCGAAATCCATTCCGGGCAATTGATGCCGTGTAAATTACGTACGATCGCCTGCAATTGCAGAAGTGACGATGTTCCTACCGCCCCACCCGCAGAGCTGACAACAAGAACAGCTTTTCCATCGAACTCCTCTGAGCTTACATGATCTAAAGCATTCTTCAGCACCCCCGACATGCTTCCGTGATATTCAGGCGTCCCAAGAACAATCGCATCCGCTTCCTTTAAAACCCGTTTAAGCCGCAAAGTAGCCGCATCAGCATGATTCTCATCCGTGGAATAGAACGGAATTGGCGTTACATACAAGTCGACCAGTTCAACTTCGTGCTGCTGTGCTGTAAGTTCATGTTGAATATAACGTAAAACCTGGGTACTTGTTGCTTCCAAGCGATTACCGCCTGCAATTAGAGCTACCTTCATCCTGTTCACACTCCATTCACATTGTGTGCAAAATAACTTTATATACATATTAGTATACAAAGTAGGATTTGGTCAATGTTTCCTATATTATATTTTTCCAGTCTCAATGACGTAGCCTGTACCCTTTTCCATCCTCTTCTTTTCAACGATGGCCACACTCTTCATTTCGGGTGTCGCAATATAATATTTAGCCGCCACGGGCTCCACATATTCGAACGCCTTCTCGTCCGTTTCAGCTATGACAACAAAATAAGTTAACTGATCCGGCAATTCTACTTCAAGTTTATATAGATACATCGTATACCTCCAATGATCATTGTAAATAAAGCAAGCCCCGTTCGCTTGCTTCATAATAAGGCGCAAGCCCAACGGGGCGGAAGTAATCCTAAACATTTATTGAGACAAACGCATCGCTAAATCATACAGATTCATATTGAATGGTTTCTTCGTGTTTACAACCGTATTAATATCCGTAGCCACCAATTCATTATTGACTAAACCTAATGCTTTACCCGAATCGCCCTCAATCAACTTGCGGACCGCGAAATCACCCAAACGGCTTGCAAGAATGCGATCGTTATGGGTTGGCGCTCCGCCGCGCTGGATGTGTCCCAATACGGTCACCCTTGGTTCAATTCCGTTGCGCGCAGTGATTTGCGCCGCGATATCTTCACCGGTCCCGGCTCCCTCAGCAACCAGAATAATACTATGACGCTTCCCATGACGGAAATTATCTGACATACGGTCCGCTACATCATGTACGTCCAATTCCACTTCAGGAACTAGAATCGCTTCCGCACCGCTGGCAAGTCCCGCATATAAAGCTATATCTCCGCAATGTCTCCCCATAACTTCAACTACGGAAGAACGTTCGTGCGAAGTCATGGTATCCCGTAATTTATTGATGGCATCCACAACAATGGAAACGGCCGTATCAAATCCAATGGTGAAATCCGTAAACGGAATGTCATTGTCGATTGTGCCAGGGAGTCCCATGGTGCGAATACCCAGTTTGCTCAATTTATTCGCGCCTTGATAAGATCCATCCCCTCCGATTACCACCAAGCCGTCGATTCCCCGCTTACGCAAGTTATCGGCACCTTTCTGTTGACCTTCCGGCGTGAGAAACTCTTTACAACGAGCGGTTTGCAAGATTGTTCCGCCGCGCTGAATAATATCTCCTACACTCCGCAAATCCATAGGGCGGATATCATCGTTAATCAGACCCTGATATCCTCTCTGAACGGCAAACACCTCAAGGCCGTGGTACAGCGCGCTCCGAACAACCGCGCGAACAGCCGCGTTCATCCCTTGAGAATCTCCTCCGCTGGTTAATACTGCAATCGACTTCACTGACATTATCGTTCCTCCTAAATAATTCCTATCTCTTTGTTTGTATTCTGAACCATCGTATAAATTAATGCTTGCAGTCTCTAAGTGCCCGATGAGCCTGTCTTACGAATCCAGACGCTGTTCATCCAAAAAAACAATCTCGATAAAGGGCTGTTTTTCATTAATTGACGCGTCACCGCGCGAACTTCAGACTGTCCGCTGACTTTGGGGTCAGACAAATATAACGCCAAGAGCCCCTCAATCACCATCCGATGAAAATTTGAGTCCTGCATACGGTTAATATCTGCCCGCGCATGCTCAACAATCGCCGCGATTCTGGCGGCTGTTGCTTCCCGGTTCCCGTAATAGTTACAGAAGTTCAAGTCTCCGCCTTGCAAATCCTCTTCCTGATCAATTAAGTAATCAAGCAGAATGTGCAGGGCGCAAATGTGAGGAAAATAAGCTCCCCGAATGACGACGGCTCTTTCGCGGGTTAATCCCGGCTTGGAAGCTGCAAGGAATAAAGTAAACATCCCCAGTGTTGATCCGGTAGCCGCAGCAAACTCATTCCAGCTTAAATGCGCATGCCGGGACTGATGCTTCTCCCACCATCGCAGCAGCTCGCCTTCTCGTAAATCGTGGTGTATGTGTTTGTACACTTGCAAGTCCGCGTAATAGCCCACCAACTCCGAAACTTGCTCGCGAACCGCTCCATAGGATGGCAATTGTTGAACACATCTCCTGCATGTCTGTACAAGCTCTGCCAGATACGCCCCATCATCTTTCTCGGTACGAAAGGCATAATAATCCTGCATGGGCCAATCGGGATTAACCGCGTCGAGCATCGATTGATGCAATCTGCGAAAATCCTCCGGATCCAAGGAAGTACTGCGATCACAAAGATTATCGAGATAATCGGAAATGGTTTGCAGAGCAACAATTAGCGGAATCAGCACATGCCTTTGATCCAGATTAGCCGCGGCATAAACCGATCCGCCCTGGCAATGAAATTCCTTGGTTTGAATGCTTGCCAAAGCTTGTTTACGTAATTCCTGATCAGGAATCTGTTCTGCCTTGGTTCGCCAAGCGCCTAATTCCTTCTTTACTTCAGGCAATATGTATCTATATACACGGTACATTAAACGTAGTGGTCCTTGCGGTACAGTTACGCTACCTGCTGTCATCCTCGTCTCATTCAAGCATCTGGCCTCCAAGCGTTTCTCGACAAAACCAACGGCGTATACGCCCTTATAACCTTCTCATCACTAGTGTTTCATCGATTCCTAGTTCCATACCTGCTATTATAATATAGGATAACCCCTACGTAAAATGCCATTCCTGAGTACTAACCAACTCAAACCTGCTAGGTGTGCGGACGATCATCTACTTCTTGATTCAGTCTGTACCATAATTGCAAATCATTAATACAGCTTGCTAAAGCAGCAATTTCCCAGTTTAAGTCACAGCTGCGTTCAAAATCACTTTCATCATACAACTCATTCTGCTTCTGAACGATGCAACGCTCAAACGCTTGAATTCGTGTAGGTATGCTTCCTCGGATATTCTCCCATTGCTCCAGAATAAAGGAACGTTCTGATTCGGAAAATTCTTCCCATTCCCTTTCCAACATCGGAATCTGAATTCCTAACCGATCATCTGGTATAAAGTAAACCTTTTCCATGTTAACCCCTCAGTTCCGCATGAAAAACTCCTTTTGTTAATGTACCATGACCCACAAGCGAAATCTACTCTTTCCGATGGACAAAAGGAACTTGGCATTATACTCGGCAAGCGATATAATTAGTATATGATATTAGTACCAAGTCATAAATAGATAAGGAAGCGTGTATATGGACTTTTTTCAACTCAAAAAAATCATTCAAGAACGCCGGAGTATCCGTAAATTTACAGATCAAGCCGTTTCTGCGGAGACAATTCATGAGATTATCGATTGCGCGCGGTATGCGCCAAGCGATACCAATTCGCAAACCTGGGAATTCATCGCCATCGTAAACAAAGATAAAATTAAAGAAATCGAAGCGATGACTTGGGAGCAATTGCATCTTAAAGCCGCTCAGGCGGATGCGGGCGGATTGACCCGGGAAGCCAAATTGCTCACGAAATCATTTGGCCCCTATGCTACTGCGTTCTCGGATGCCCCGGTGCTCATCATTTGTCTGGCCACACCTTATCAATCCAAGTTCCGCGATCGCATCTTTGATCCCATTGGTTTGGTAGATGAAGATGTTTGGCGCGAGGAAGGAATCAAGAGTTCCTGTTTAGCAGCCCAGAACTTGATGCTGGCCGCGCATGCTTTAGGTTTGGGCACATGTCCTATGACAGGTCCTGTTCTGCTGGCGGAGAAACCGTTAAAGGCATATTTGAATATCCCTTCCGATCGTCAAATCAACATGGTCATTTCCTTAGGTTATCCTTCGGACACCCCGGGCAAGTTACCCCGTAAAGAGGTTCAAGAAATTCTTACAATAGTTGAATAATCGGAAACACTTAAAAAGGCAGCCCCAGAGGACTGCCTTTTAATTTCACGATTCCATGCTATGTTACTATTTATAAGGTTAGAAAGTCTCCAGCAGGAGCCTATCTTATAATTTAGTTACGTTAGCTGCTTGAGGACCGCGGTTTCCGTCCGTGATTTCGAATTCTACTTCTTGACCTTCATCAAGAGTCTTGAATCCGTCGCCTTGAATTGCGGAGAAATGCACAAATACATCTTCGCCACCTTCAACAGAGATAAAACCGTAGCCTTTTTCTGCGTTAAACCATTTAACTGTACCCTTCAAGTGAACAACCTCCTAAAAATATCGCCTAGTTAGCGAGTAATGAAATTATACTACAACCGGAATGACAGTTCAACCATATATTTTCAAAAATTTGTAGATTTTGAGATATACAGCTAACTAATCCGGAAGCTTTAACTCCTTCACATTTATACCCAGTACCCGCAAAATTTGAAACAGCGCCTGTCGATCAGACCTATTGAATAATTGATCCGCGGAATGCACATACAAAGGTATTGATTTTCTACAACCCTTTCGTTATGATTTTTTTAAGTAACATCACATTGGACAAGATCTAAAGCCCAAAATTCGGATGCAATGAATGGAGAACCTTACAATATGGCAGCTTTCAAAAAACACTTGATTTATAAAAAAGACAATTGGAATATGTTGACCGTCGAGGTACAGGGCAAAACCCTGGTCCTTAGAGAAATTTCCGATCAATGGGGAGAAGAAGCGCGCAGCTTTATTTCCCGGCCGGAGATGATGCACTGGGCCAACGAACGGTTCAAGAGAGAAAATTATGTAGGCAATGAAGAAGAATACGAAGCGATTATGGCTGCGTTTAAACTAGTATAGAAATTAAGTAAGCCCCGGTGCATAGGCCCGGGGCTTCTCTTTTTTTTGACAACTAATTAATTGGATGGACGGTTCGGTTGATGATACTGATTCGGTGTACGCGTGTTCGCCTTACTCTTCGCAGCGTTGTTCGCGTGATCGGCCGTGCTTTGATTGGACTCTTGCTGGGATTTTCCTTTTTCCTTGCTCATGATGGTCACCTCCTATATTTTCGTGTGCGGGACTATGGGATCCGCGGTCATCACTTCAATCAAGGAAGTCTGCGGCGAAGCCAGCGCTTCCTTGAGATCCGTTTCAAACTGCTCCGCGGTTTGAGACAAGTAGCCTCGGCCGCCGCAGGCCTCGGCGATCCCCGTAAAGCTTGGGTTCAGAATCCGGCTGCCTTCCGTGGACAAACCGCTGACCAGCATGCGGTTGCGCTCCATGGAATAACTGCCGTTGTTCAGAACCACAAGCGTAATCGGAAGCTCCAGCTCGACGGCCGTTACAAACTCCAGCAGTGTCTGCACCACACCGCCGTCTCCGGCCACGGCAACGACCTGACGCTCCGGCTCCGCAAGCTGCGCGGCAATCGCCGCAGGCAAAGCCCAGCCGAGCGTGCGCCATGTGCCGGAGATCAGAATGTCCTGCGCCCGGGCCTGAAAGATGCGGTTAAACCACAGCGAGTGATCGCCTGTGTCCACCGTTATAACCGCATCCTCCGCCACCAGCCTGGACAAGATCCGCATTACGCGTTGCGGGGGGATGCCTTCATGCGATTCTGTGGCAAGATCGACGGGTTGAGCAACCACGTCGGACGACACGCTGCCATCCGCTTGATTCGAATGGATATCCTGTTTATCCGAAGCCGCGTAGTTGCCCGCCTGATCTGATGGGATGCCACCCTCGCATTCCCGCTCCATCCGCAGGAGCCAGGACTGTTTCGCCTCGGCGATGGCAGTCTCCCAAGCGGAGCGGTCCCGCCGCTCATCCCTCAGCTCTCGAAGCAGCGCGGGAACAAAGTGCCCCAGGTCGCCCACCACCCCTTTATGCAGGGGGTGGCCTAAACCGATGGCCGCGCGGTTCAAGTCGACCTGCACGAGCTTCATCGCGGCCGGGACGTAGTCCTCCGGCCACCAGGTGGCGCCGAGCACGACGACGAGGTCGCTCGCCGCCAAGAGCGCGCTGGCCGCTTCGCTGCCCGCCTGCCCCAAGCCCCCCGCGAACAACCGGTGGTCGTTCGGGAACAGGGCCCTGGCGGGCATCGTCGCGGTGACGCAGGCCGACGCCAGCTCGGCCAGCGCCACCGCGTCTCCCGCGGCGTCCGCTGCGCCGCGGCCCAGCAGCAGCATCGGGCGCTCCGCGTCCCGCAGCAGCTGCGCGACGGCGCGCACCTCCTCGCGGGGCGCGCGCACGGGTTGGTGCAGGTGCGCCTGGTAAGGATGCACCTGCCCTTGAACCTTCTGTCCGTACAAATCCTTCGGTACGGACAGATGCGTGACTTCGCCCATCGTAAAGGAGCGAATCAACGCTTTGTGCAGGATATATGGCAGCGCGTCCGCATGCGTTAGAAGCGCGGAATACGGCGCCACGGCGGCAAGCAGCCGCTGCTGGTCAATGTATTGCTTGGTGTCTGTGCCGATCTTGGTCGCTTCCACTTGTCCCGTGATGGCCAGTACGCCCGCTCCGTCCATCATGGCATCGCCAAGTCCGTTCATCAAATTCGCGATGCCCGGCCCGCTCGTGGCCAGACAGACGCCTACGCGTCCCGTCAGCTTCGCTTCCGCGGAAGCCATCAGCGCGGCGGCGCATTCATGCCGGCAGGCTACATATTGAATCTGCGTCTGCTTGGACAATTCATCCAACAGATACAGGTTAGCATCCCCAATAACGCCATATATTCGCCTGACATCCCAAGCCGTTAGTTGCTTCACGATGAATTCGGCAACAGTCAGCTCCGAAGACGTTGACGCTTTGGTATTTAGGGCTTCTTGCGCTATAATCGGCGAAGAGGTGTTGTGCATCGTTATCGGCCTCCATATCTCTTTTTTTCCATTTCATAGAATGACCTATGCACGGCGTTTCATACCTCAAGCACAACCAATTTGCCTATATAGAAAGGAATGCCTTATGTTCTCTGAAATTAATCTGTTATTCATCATCGTCGCTTTCTCCTTCGCCCTGGTCCTTATTCTCAGCCGCAACAATATCGCCCCGGGATTTCGGAGAGGTCTGGCCTTGGCCGCGATTGTTATGGTAGCTTTCGCTTTCTTCCTGTTGGTCTACAGTTTTTTCAATATGGGAACATAGGCCTGCGCCTGGCGAACATGGTATAATTATGAAACAGACGGCATTCTGTTTTATAATACATGCACGGGGTCATACTATGGGAAATATCGACAAGTCAGGAGTGTTTGGCCGTGCGATGGATTCCTATGGCGATGGCTGCCGGTCTGCTCTGCAGTTGTCTTTCCCCGGTTGTGTTCGCAGTTCAGCAAGACCAATCTAAGGTTCAATTCAGGAGGGATCCCATGAGTCAATTTGGTAAACGTACCGAAGTACCCGCAGAACACCGTTGGAAGCTTGAAGATTTATTCGCGGATCAGTCCGCCTGGGACAAAGAATACCAGCTGGTGAAAGAACACGCGAAGAAAATCGCCGATTTTCAAGGAAAGTTGAAAGACGCCGCCGCGGTTAAAGCCTGCTTCACCCTCGAAGATGAATTATCCCTACATACCGAACGATTATATGTATACGCCAACATGAAACATCATGAAGATACCGCTGAGCCCGCGTTTCAGGCGCTTTCGGACAAAGCCAATAAACTAAGTGTTGAAGTGAATGAGGCGCTGTCCTTCATTACGCCGGAGATTCTGGCGCTGTCTGACGATGTGCTGACTTCCTTCATTGACAATCCGGAGCTTGCTCCATACCGGAACACCCTGACGGAAATGCGCAGACAGAAGCCCCATGTTCTAGGCAAAAATGAGGAAGCTTTGCTCGCGCAAGTGGGCAACATCGCACAGGCTCCGAGCAAGATCTTCAACCTGCTCAACAATGCGGACTTGAAATTCCCGAAGATTAAGAACGAAAAAGGCGAAGAAGCGGAACTGACCCACGGCAGCTACATCCAATTTCTCGAGAGCAAAAACCGCGAAGTGCGAGAGAACGCTTTTAAAACCGTATATGCCACTTACAGCAAGCAAAAAAATACATTAGCCGCTACCCTTAGCGCCAATGTCAACAAGAATGTATTCTACGCGCGCGCGCGAAAATATCCTTCCGTCCTCGAGATGTCTCTGTACGGAGATAACATTCCGAAGGAAGTGTACACAAGCCTGATCGATACGATTCACGAATCCCTGCCTTTAATGCATCGTTATATGAATTTACGAAAGAAATTGCTAAAGGTCGACGAGCTTCATATGTATGACTTGTTTGCTCCGCTGGTGGAAGAGTTTGATATGGACATCACGTATGAGGATGCGAAGAAGACCGTTAAGGAAAGTCTGAAGCCGCTCGGCGAGGATTATTTAACGGTGTTGCAAGACGGGTTTGATCAAGGCTGGATTGACACGTACGAGAATGAAGGCAAACGAAGCGGCGCTTACAGTTGGGGCGCTTACGGCACACATCCTTACGTGCTCCTGAACCATAAAGACAACCTGAACTCCATGTTCACGCTCACGCACGAAATGGGTCACGCGTTACATTCCTACTACTCCGACACAACCCAAGAATATCGTGACGCGCAATATACGATCTTCCTTGCCGAAGTGGCTTCGACACTGAATGAAGCGCTGTTGATGGACTATATGCTGAAGCGCACAAAGGATGCCAAAGAGAAAATGTATCTGCTGACGTACTACGCGGACCAATTCCGCACCACCGTATTCCGTCAAACGATGTTCGCCGAATTCGAGAAGATCATTCACGAGAAAGCGGAGGCGGGCGAATCCCTGACACCGCAGGAGCTGTCCAAAGTGTATTATGATCTTAACCTTCAATATTATGGTGCTGATATGGTTGTGGATCAGGATATTGAGATGGAGTGGGCGCGGATTCCCCATTTCTACAACAGCTTCTATGTGTTCAAATACGCAACCGGCTTCTCGGCGGCGACAAGCTTCGCCAAGCAAATTCTGGATGAAGGCGAGCCGGCGGTGGACCGTTATCTCGGTTTCCTGAAGAGCGGCGGCGGCGACTATTCGATCAACATCTTGAAGAAAGCCGGCGTGGATATGTCTTCCCCGCAACCGGTCAGAGATGCGATGGCTGTGTTTAAAGATCTCATTGAACAAATGGAACAATTAACTAAATAGAACATTTTGGAAAGAAAAAGCCGCTCCTTCTCAGGTTGCAATGCACCTGGAGGGAGCGGCTTTTCATTACGGGACTTTACGCTTGGACTCTTAATCCAACAATAATCAAATCTCTCTCCACCCCGTCCAATTCCGCAACATTCGGCATATGCGCCCAGGTTTCGAACCCATACTTACGGAACAGTTGAAGGCTTGGCTCATTATGACCGAAAATAAAACCCAGTACCGTCTTTAGTCCCAGCCGCGGACAAGTGTTAAGAGCTTCATCCATCAATATTCGTCCAATGCCGCGCCCGCGGAAGGCCTCATCCACATAAATGCTAATCTCAGCGGTTCCGTTGTAGGCGGGTCGGCCATAGAACGATTGAAAACTTAGCCAGCCGCAGATTTGCCGGCTTTCTCGGTCGCGAATAACCCATAACGGTCTGAAATTCGGGGAGTGTTCCTCAAACCATCGGAATCTGCTTTCCACCGTAATCTCTTCCGTATCCGCCGTCACCATTCGACCGGAAATCGTACTGTTGTAAATCGCCACAATGGCCGGTAAATCGTCCTTCTGTGCATCCATAATCTCGTATGTAGTCAGGGACTTGTTCACAACCATTCTCCTTTTCATTCTAATTAATAAGATGATACTATGTTCGTACAGGAAATGATATATACTGAGAGAAAAAGGAGCGTGGTTCTTGCTCATGAATGCCGAGAATCAGCTGCAGACCATAAGTCCCCCTTATAAACTCCTTGTGTTGGATATGGACGGTACCTTGTTCAACAGCTCCGGCATTATTTCCGAAGTCAACAAGCTTTGGCTTCGCAAAGCTCGCGAAGCCGGCATTGAAATTGCTCTAGCCAGCGGCAGGCATGTTCGTTACGTTTCTCCTACCGCCAAGGAGCTTGACCTTACGCTTCCGATGATCACAAATAACGGATGCGAGGTCTGGGCAGCGGACGGTTCCCTTCTCCATCGCACGACGATGACGAAAGATCAAATTCTCTGGCTGCGCGAACTGGCATTGGAGTACCATACAGCTTATAGGGTATATGCCGCGGGGAGCGACTTTGAGAGTGCCCTATTTCCAGCGGAGCATGTGGATGAATATATATGGCTTATGTTTATGTTTCGGACTCCGGATCCGACAGTTAAAGAATCTTTATGGGAACGTTGCCTCGCGAACGGCGAGTTTGAGCTTACCATGGCTTCGCCCGCAAAATTCGATGTGAACCCTAAGGGAGTCAGCAAGGGACACGCGATTCAGCGGCTTTGCGAAGAACATGGCATCTCTTTGCGCGAAGTAGCCGCAATAGGAGACGGCTTAAACGATGCTTCCATGTTGCGAATCGCCGGCTTAGGCATCGCAATGGGGAATGCTGAAGAGGAAGTGAAAGCCTTAGCGGATTGGGTGACCCTTGATTGTGATCAGAACGGGGTTGCTCATGCCATTCAATACATACTCGGAGGGAGTCGTTGACTTATATGAAAACACAATGGATGTTGATTTCCGTATTGATTTTTGCCCTGATTATCGCGCTGTTCGCCGTATTGAACGTGGATCCGGTCCTTATCAACTATGCTTTCGGAGAGGCACAGGTTCCGTTGATCCTCGTTATTCTAGGTTCAGCGTTGCTTGGCGGGCTGACCGTAGGCTTGTTCGGTATCGTACGCCAGTATAAATTACAACGCCGCATCCGCACTTTATCCGCGGACCTCGCGAAAGTTAATTCTTCCGCTCCTGTACCGCAGGGAATGACCCCGGTACCGTCTGCTGACGCTACAATTGCAGACAAAGCTTCAGACTCTAAGATAAACCACCCCTAAGGAGATATACACATGATAAATCAAATAAATACGGATTATGTCCAATCGATATTAAGTGAAATTTTGTCTATTCCCAGCCCCAGCGGGTATACCCATGCCGTGATGGAAAGAATCGCACATGAGGCAGCGCAGCTTGGCTATGCTTACGAGACAACTCCCAAAGGAGGAGGCATCCTGACTGTTCCGGGACGTAACCAAGACCATGTGGTCGGCATCTCCGCTCACGTGGATACGCTCGGCGCAATGGTGCGAGCTGTCAAAGATAACGGCACCCTTCGACTGACACCGGTGGGCGGCTATATGATGCATTCCATTGAGAATGAATACTGTGTCATTCACACCCGCAACGGAAAGACGTACACCGGTACAATCCTGACTTCGCGCCCCTCTGTGCATGTGTACACGGATGCGCGTGATTTCAAACGGGAAGAAGCCCATATGGAAGTTCGAATTGATGAGAAGGTAAGCTCCAAAAGCGATGTGCTCGAATTAGGCATCGCCCCCGGCGATTTCATTTCATTCGAACCGAGAACGGAATTTCTGCCGAGCGGCTATGTGAAATCCCGCCATCTCGATGATAAAGCCAGCGTCGCGGCCCTGTTCGCCCTGCTTGAAATGATGAAACGGCATAGCCTGGTTCCCGAATCAACCTTGAAAATTCTGATTTCCAATTACGAGGAAGTAGGTCATGGATCCGCCTATATTCCCGGTGAAATCAGCGAGTTTATCGCTGTGGATATGGGAGCGATGGGCGATGACCTGAGCTGTACCGAGCAGGATGTGTCGATCTGCGCCAAAGACTCTTCCGGCCCTTATGATTACGGAATGACTTCCCGATTTATCGAGCTTGCTAAGCGAGACGGCATCCCTCACGTAGTCGATATTTATCCTCATTACGGCTCTGATGCCTCGGCCGCTCTGCATGGGGGCAGCAATATTAAGGCCGCGTTAATCGGACCGGGCGTGCATGCCTCCCATGGGATGGAACGCACCCATATGAATGCGATTCTCGGGACGGCGGCGCTGCTCGCCGCTTATGTGCTGGAGGCGTAAGTGAACGAGGAGGAACACGTCACGTCTCCAGAGGTTAAGTCGCGTCACAGTATGCCGGCGCGATCCGGTCTAAGAAGCCGGGCGCCGGTTATCGCCGGCTTTATGCTTGCGGCGGCTTGCTTGGCCGCCGCCTTATGGGCCTCTCCCGCGCTTCGGGAAAGCGGGAAACCGCTGTGGTCTGATGCGCCGGCGGGGTACACATACCGCCAAGCGAAGTCCAAGAATGGCGTCGTACTGCACATCATGCAGACGACGCCGGAGAATATCCGCCTTGAGGCCGTCAGCGCCAACGTCACGAAGACGAAGCGGTACGGTATCAACGGCGGGTTCTTCTATGAAGGCGATCTGCTGTCGATCGCCGTGCAGAATGACCGCGCCGCTCGAGGTGGGGGGCGCGTGTTCGGTTCCGGCTGGCACAACGTGAAGTACAGCCGGGGAACGCTGGTGTGGGACGGTGCGGCGCAAGCCTTCTCCGTCCAGGTGGCCGCCTCCGCCGATGCGCTGGCGGTTAAGGACCGCGGCCGATATTGGGCGCAGGGCGGCATTTCCATGAACTTGCGCGATCACACGCGATGGGCGGAACAAGCCGGAAAAGAAGCTATGCCCTTTCCTAACGAACGCCGTATGCGATCCGGACTTGTGTATGATAACGTCAACAGATTATACCTAATCGTTTCTCCTACGCTCACTACGGCCGCGGCTTTTCGTTCCGCCATCTTGGAAACCCTAAACGGACAAGGACGGGACACACGGATTGAAGGTGTGTTTCTGGACGGTGACGGGTCATCACAAATGCAATGCACCGAGATTCAACTTTCGGGTGATCAGCGCGAGGTGTACCAGATGCTGACGCTGATTCAATCGAGTAGGAGGGAGTGATTAACTCCCGACCTCTCACACCACCGTACATACCGTTCGGTATACGGCGGTTCATGACATATTCCGCAGTGAGTTGTATCTGTCCGTTAGACTCTTTAAGCCGCAGGATTCCCAATATTGGTTACCCAGTGCGCGGTGTAAGATTGGACTCTTTGCAATACGCCAATACCCTTTACGGGTATTCCCCCATTCATAGGATTTATCTCTGGGCATACCCAAGGATATAAGCCTTTTCACTTTGGTTTTTGGATTCTTCCATTGTTTCCAAAGGCACATTCGTAACCTTCTTCTAATCCATGAATCCATCTTTTGAAAGATACTTGGTGTATCCGCAAGCGAGAAGTACCCACACCATCCTATGAGGTATTGGTTTAGTTCCTTAATTCGCTCTTCCATTTTCATCGACTTCTTTCGGGACGTGATCGCTCGAATCTTAGTCTCCGCTTTCTGCAAGGATTGCTTCGCAACCCTCACCTTTGGGTCTTGATTCAAGCTGAAGCTAAATCCAAGAAACTTTCGCTTCCATGGCCGGTCTACCGCGCTCTTGGCTTGGTTTACCTTTAGCTTTAGTTTGTCTCGATGAATTTGGTGACAGATGCCTTGACTCGTTCGCCTGCTCTCTTGGTTTTCACGTAGATGTTACAGTCATCCGCGTAGCGAACGAACCTAAGTCCACGTTTTTCAAGTTCCTTGTCTAATTCGTCCAGTACGATGTTAGATAGCAATGGACTTAGGGGACCCCCTTGCGGGGCTCCCTCCGAAGTCGGCTTAACTAACCCGTTCTCCATTACGCCCGACTGCAAGTATTTACGGATGAGTAAAAGCACTTTCTTGTCCCTTACTTTCTCCGCAATCTTCATCATGAGCCTGTCATGGTTGACTCGGTCAAAGAACTTCTCTAAATCCAAATCGACAACGAAGCGATATCCTTCTTTCATGAATGTTTTCGCTTTCCTTACTGCGTCATGGCCTCTCCGTCCGGGACGGAAGCCATGACTATGTTCGGAGAACTGTGGATCGAAAACGGGGTTTAGTACTTGGGCGATGGCTTGCTGGATTACTCGGTCTGTCACGGTAGGTATGCCTAGCTTCCGAAAGCCTCCGCCATACGGTTTCGGGATTTCGACCCGTCGCACGGGGCTCGGTTCATAGGTACCTTCTTCTATAGCTTCGCGTATCTTCTGCCAGTTTTGTTTCATGTGTTCGCGTAAGGTTCTTACGCTCATTCCATCCACGCCGTGGCTTCCTTTATTTGCTTCCACACGCTTTAAAGCGCCAAGAAGATTTTCTCGTGACAGCAATTGCTTCAGCATTTCTACAACTCCTTGCGTGATTGGTACCTTCCTCTTGTGCCCGGGATAAACTCTGCCCTGCCGAGGCCCCACACGGGATTCACCGCTTCCTTCCTCAGTCAGGTCCTTATGGATTTTCTGCTTTCATCGCTTTCCCAGAACGCCTTGATGTACAAATCCTATTTCATGTTCAGCCCTTCCGCTCGTGTTGCAACACGTAACGTACTATGGCTTCTGCTGACTTCTGTACGTTCAGCTTGCTTTCACAAACAAGGTTACGGAGGTTGCTCCGCGTACCGTTCAGACCTCCCCAGGTAAGAACGCTATCTTCCTCTCCATTTATCTGCTTCATTTACTTTCATGCGCCTTCGGCAGTATGGGCTTTGACTTGTTAAGCAGTCTCATCCAACGCACGCTAGCCTTATATGAAGTTCGTGTTCCTCAGACCGGAGATTTGCCGCCGGCTTCCTTCAGATTCGACCTCACGGTCGACACCCTTGCCTTAAGCTATGGCTACTACTGCCTTCACCATTCGGGACTTGAACCCTAGAGATAGCGCTCATGCTGGGCGCACTTAAATGATAAAAAGCCGATCCTGGGATCGGCTTTTTATCATTTTCGCTTGGCTTGTTCAATCTGCTCCGCCAACTCGTTTAAATACGTCCATCGCTCCAGTAGATGCTCCAGTTTGGTCTCCGCGTCGCGTTGTTCTTCCGCTAATTGCTGCAGCAACACCGAATCGCTGCCTGACCCGTTCATCCGGTCGATTAATGCCGCAATATGCGCCTCTTGGGCTTCAATATCCGCATCTATGGTTTCATATTCCTTCTGTTCCTTGAACGAGAATTTCAATGCTTTCTCCCGCTCCGTGCGGACTCCTGTCTGGGCATCGGGCGTCGTCATGCTAACCGTGCTCGGAGATGCTTTAGCGCTTGTATGATTGCTTTTGAGGGCAGCTCCTTCATCTGTTCCTGTATCCATGCCCAGCAGCTTTCGATACTCCTGATATTCGGAATAGTTGCCTACATGCTGAACGATTCGCCCCGCTCCTTCGAATGCCAGAATCTTCTCCGACATTCGATCCAGGAAATAACGATCATGGGACACAGCGATACATACGCCGGGGAAATCGTCCAAATAATGTTCCAGAACCGACAGAGTCTGAATATCCAAGTCATTGGTAGGCTCATCCAGGAGTAATACATTGGGCGCCTCCATCAGCACACGTAACAGAAACAGCCTTCTTCGTTCGCCGCCTGAAAGTCTGGAGATGGGTGTCCATTGCGCAGCCGGCGGGAACAAGAATCTTTCCAGCATTTGAGCAGCCGTTATGGCTTCACCCTCTGCCGTCATAATCACTTCCGCGCCTTCTTTAATGTACTCGATCACCCGCAGCTTCTCATCCATCTCCCGGCTTTCCTGGGAGAAATATCCGATTTTCACCGTGGGACCGACATCAATCATTCCGCTGTCAGGCAACAACCGGCCAGCAATCATATTCAATAACGTCGATTTCCCGCTTCCGTTGGGACCAATAATACCAATGCGGTCGTCCCGTACCGTCGTATAACTGAAATCCCGGATCAGCGTTCGTTCCTCAAAGCGCTTTGTCACATCGACAATTTCAACAATCTTCCTGCCCAGCCGGCTGCCGCCCACCGAAATATCCACTTGATCATTGCGAAAATCCGGATTGGCATCTTGCAGTTTCTCATAGCGGTCAATTCTCGCTTTTTGCTTCGTAGTTCTTGCCTTCGCCCCGCGACGAATCCATTCCAATTCTGTGCGAAGCAGGTTCTGCCGCTTCTTCTCAGAAGCGTGTTCACGTTCTTCCCGGTCCGCCTTTAATTCCAGAAACCGGCTGTAATTTGCCGCATAGCTATATAAATTCCCTTTATCCAATTCAAGAATTCGATTGACTACTCGATCCAGGAAATACCGGTCATGGGTAATCATCAGCAGCGCGCCTTTGCGCTTGTTCAGATATTGCTCCAGCCAATCGACGGTTTCGTTATCGATATGATTTGTAGGCTCGTCCAGAATCAACAGCTCGCAAGGATGAATCAGTGCACCCGCGAGAGCAATGCGTTTACGCTGCCCCCCTGATAATGTGCCTACTTTACGTTCGAAGAAATCAATTCCGAGCTTGGTCAGAATGATCTTGGCTTCACTTTCCAGCTGCCAGGCATCATACGTATCCATATCCTGGCTTAAAGACACAATCCGCCCTTGCAAGATCGAGTTATCCGGATCTTTCTCCGCTTGCTCCAATACGGAACGATAAGCCCGCAACGTCTTCATAACCGGTGTATCTCCGTTAAAGATTTGATCCATGACTGTCGCGTCGGAATCAAATTCCGGATTTTGCGGGAGAAAACGAATTCTTACCCCTCCGCCCGTAGACACTTTACCGGAATCCGCAGGCTCGAGTCCTGCCAATGCTTTCAAAAACGAGGATTTTCCCGCTCCGTTCACACCAATTAACCCGATTTTGTCCTGATCCTCAATACCTAACGTTATCTCATTAAATAATATCTTCTCTCCGTAACTCTTGGACAGTTGCTCAACTGTAACAATATTCATGCGGCAGTACTCCTTGTTCTCGCAGTTCTCGTAATGACCCTTATATCCTTAGCATTATACGGCAAAGCTTGCGGTTTAGCCACAAACAGCCCTTTACTGGCTCGAACGCTTTATGTGAAAAAGGTCGCGTGGAACTGGTCACAATGTATGATTGTGGTATAGAAAAGTGTTTAAAATAACATCTTGAGTCTGAGTTTGAAAAGATAAAGGGATGAGCGCTAACTAAACGCTCATCCCTTTATCTTTAACCGAGGCAGCTCCACACCGCGGCTAAGCACGCGGCAAGCCCCGCCCCCGCCGCTGAACTGATAAAGTTCACGGCATCGTTGTTCATGCGGGCCGAGCCGCGTACCAGCACGGCGGCTTGCCCGCAGTGGTGCGTGCGCTCCAGCTCGCGGCCGCATACGGTGCAGGCGTACATCGCCTGCACCGTGGCGCCCAGCGCGGAGTCGGCGAGCGCGCCGCCCATCCCCGCGAGGCCGGCGAGCGCGATCAGCGCCGGCCAAGCCAAGGCGCCGTCAGCGCCGCCCAGCAGGGCGGTGACGGCGCCGATGAAGAGGCCGCCGGCCAGGCTGGCGGCCGTTCCTGCCGGCGACACCGCGCCGGAGGTGCCTTTGGGCACTTTGCGACCGTTCAGGATGAACCGCGGCTGCCCGCCGCTGAGTCCGCCGATTTCGGTCGCCCATGTGTCCGCGGTCACGGTCGCGATGGCGCCGACAAACAACAGCAGGAAGCCTTCATAGGGAAAGAAGGCGCTCAGAATGCACAACAGCAGCCCCAAACCTCCGTTAGCCAGCACTTGTCCCGCATCCCGGCGGCCAGATTTCTCATAAAGTTGTTCTGTCGCGGCTTTTGCCCGTTTCTTATATTGAGACAAAAGGGAAGAGGACATAAAAAACGCAATCAAAGTGCCTGCCCAAAGAAACCCGCCAATCCCGTAAATTAATGTACCCATGATGACAGCTGCCACAAATCCGGAGAAGGCTAAGGACTTTAGCCGGTACGCCCCGCCCGCGATCAGTAAGCTGCCCGCGAATCCTATGAACCAGTCCATCGTCCTTCTCCTTTCCGAGCATTATCCGTTAACACAAGATAATTGTTGCTTCTCCCAGTTTGTCTTTTCCCCAAAACAACGCCGTATGATCTCCCGAAGCGATCGGCCCAACGCCGGCGGGCGTACCCGTATAAATCAGATCCCCGGGACCCAGTCCATAATGGAAATGAATAAATTCCAGAACGTCTTCAATGGAAAAAATCATATCCTTACTGTTACCCCGTTGCACCTCTTTTCCGTTAATCGTCAGACTAAACTCGATCGAGGACAAACTTTCCTCGCCCGGGAAAGGAAGAAAGGATGTCAATGCCGCCGAATTACGGAACCCTTTGGCCGCAAGCCAAGGATGGCCTTTCTTCTTTAGTTCGCTTTGGACGTCTCGAAGGGTAAAGTCTAAACCTAAAGCCATGGAATCAATCATTTCCGACAACTTTTCACCCTCAACATAGGGTTTACCTATATGAAGAACCAACTCCGCTTCATAATGGACTTCGCCTGTACTGCCCGGGAGTGCGATTTCGTCGCCATTCATTGTGATTAGCGCATGAGTAGGCTTCGTGAAGATCATAGGCTTGTCCGGTATGGCATTACCCAGCTCAGCGGCGTGCTCACCGTAGTTTCGGCCTACGCAATATATATTGCGGATATGATTATGATGCATAAGTTTACTCTCTCCTCTATCGTTATTGTACACCGGATAACAACGCCTGTTTCCAGCGGTCCGGATAATTGGTGCAAATCATAATGTCAGGATGCATGGCGGCAATACGCCGTATGTGTTTCTCTTCGTTGACGGTCCACGCCATAATGCGAAATCCGCTCTGAATAACTGTGGCGGCGAACGCCTCGCTCAAGTACTTATAGGAAATGGACAACAGGTCGCAATCCAGTTCGTCCAGGCGTCTTAGCAGATCAGCCGGTCGTCCGTCCATAATCAGGCCCATTGAAATCCCCGAATCCAGAAGGCGCACATTTCTTAGAGCTAACGGTTCAAAAGAAGTAATACATACGTCTCGTTTCATATCATACTCTTCCAAAAGATTTAAAACATTTTCTTCAATGCCGGGATAAAGCGTCCCTTTTGTCTTCAATTCAATGTTCAGCTTGCACCGACCTTTGGCAAGTTGGAGCACCTCTTCTAACGTAGGCACTTTCTCGCCCAGATAAGCCGGTCCGAACCAGCGTCCCGCATCCAAGGATCGAATCTGCTCGAGCGTGCGATCTTTTACTTTCCCGCGGCCTGAAGTGGTGCGGTTTAACGTGAAATCATGGATGACCACGGGCACGCCGTCCTTCGTTAACTGTACGTCCAGCTCCAACCAATCCACATAGGACTCGTTTAAGGCCAGCTTCATCGCTGCAAGTGTGTTCTCGGGCGCGCGACCCGACCAGCCGCGGTGTGCTGCGCATGCATTCATATCCGGATTCCTCCTCAGTCGGCTATAATTATTCCTTTGGCATCTACTGCGGCGTCCTTAGACAGATCAGAAATCCGCTTTCTTAAAGCTGATCCGGCCACAGCATCCATAAGTTTTGGCTGGCCATACTTGGTCAGTACGGGAATCAGCTTTAAAGCGCAGGAACCCTTCTTTGTGCAGGTCGTTTCCAGTATCCCCGTGTCCCAAGTCTTGGGGTTGGAATTGGTGGTAAAGATGAAGTTTCCTAAAGAGTAGGCAATCCACTTGCCCTTATATTGTTCAAAGCCTTGTAATACATGAGGATGGGCGCCAATGACCAAATCCGCCCCCGCATCAATATAGGCATGCGCCAATTCCTGTTGGTGATCTGCGGGCTGTTCCTGTCTTTCTTTCCCCCAATGAACTACCACAACGACGAGATCGGCGGTTTGATCGGCCTTCCGAATTTCTTTCAAAGGTCTGGTTGTATCATAAGTTTCAGCCACGCCCGGAGTGCTTGGCCCCGCTTTCCATGACCCTTCCGGCACCACCCGGCTTAAACCTACAAAAGCGACTTTTACGCCTTGTTTGGTCATCATAACCGGTTTGTAAGCCTCATCGACATTTTTGCCCGCTCCGATGCGTTCAAAGCCCGCTTCATCCGCAGCTTCCATCGTATCCAGTAGTCCTTGTCGACCTTGATCAAGGATGTGATTATTGGCGAGACTCAATACGTCGAATCCGGCATCCTTCAGCGCGGGTAAGGCATCAGGTGAAGATTTAAACACATAGCTCTTTTTTTGAGGCTCATTGTGTTTCGTGACAGGCGTTTCCAGATTACCCACTGTAATATCCGCCTTGCTTAACACATCTTTAACGAAAATGTACGGTGTGTTCCAGCCTTCTTTCATCATGCGATCCTCCACGGTACCGGCCAGCAGAATATCACCTACGAAATTCATATGTATAAGAGCTTGATCTGATGATGAAGGATTTGGCGCTTTAGAAGAATCGGGTTCAGCGACTTCCGGACCTGAAGGATTCGATTTCTCTGGTTCCTGATGTTCCGCGTCCGGCAGGTTCTCGGGTCGCTTCACCTGATCGGGTACATCCTGGGCAACCGGTTTAGTCTGCTCTGAAGCTTCTTGATTGTTAGCGGCTGTAGTTGTTCTTTCTGTTGAAGGGCTTGCGTCTTCCGGGTCATTTCCCGCATACCATATCCCGTAACCTAAAGTCCCGGCTGTAACCAGCAATAGCGTATTCAAGACAATCAGCCGCTTAAGCTTGGTTTCTTTCCTGGCTTTCCGCTTACGTCTTGTTTCTTTTCGACTCTCAATCATGTTGGATAGTACTCCTTTTCAACCTTGGACATCTCCCTCATTATACCATAGAAACAATAAAGGCTACCCGCTGGTTGGCGGGTAGCCCTGATTAACAAACAAAGAAATGGAAAGGAATTTTTTATTGCTTGCGGAGCTGCTGCTCCTGTATCTGATTCTGTGAATTCATCACCTGGGAGTTCATCATAGCATGGTCGACAGCCTCAACATAACCCATCGGCTCTTGCGCATTTAAGAACGCTTGTCTTGAGATTTCACGTCTTTCGCTTGAGGTCAGCGGTCTGCCGCTGGGATGACGCACCATATCGGAAGCGTTATATCTCTTCCCGCTTGGGGGCTGGGTATGGGATTGCGTTTGCCCGTAAGTAGTAGATTCATTTTGCCCGCCCTCCAGCGTTTGTCCGGAAGGTTGAAATGCGTGCAGATACGTTTTGGCCGTATGATCCTTAATTGTAGGAACTTGATATTCCCCTTGCGCGTTCATGTACAGGAACACTTCATAGGCCTCATCGGCGCACTTCACAGCCCCGTTAATCATCATCTGTCTTAGATTGGGATCCGCGCATTCCAAGCCTTTGGCGATGTGATTTTTTGCAGAGTTTTTATGACAGGACAGCATGGCTGCCGCAATCTGACTATCATTGAATTCCGCGCCGTCAGACGGTCCGACCGGCTCCGGATTCCGCAAACCGTAAGTGATTTCCTGGGGCTTAGCGCTCATGATATTGTGCATTTTGTTGCTTGTTTTCGGTTCTGTGTAATCGTGAGTATAACCAACCAGCTGATCATAGGCTTCCATTGAGGTATGCAGGTGACGCTCAATCATTTGACGCAGTGTCTCATCTTGTGCTTGCTGCGCGTATAAACCAAAATGATTCATCATGTTAATTTTTTCGTTCAAAATTTCATGGACTTCCATCGTTTCATGTGCGCCGAAAGGCATAAAAAAACAGCTCCTTAGTTGTCAGTTTGCAATCATTTCTATGCAAAGTACACAAAGGATACTGTTTCCTAGTCAGGTAATAATTATGTGAGTTTGGAGAACACCGACTCAGCCAGAGTGGTCATATACTTCGGATCGGTGTTCAGGCTGGGCGTTCTCTCCAGATGTAACCCGAGGTCCGCTGCGACCTTCTGTGCTTCGATGTCCAAATCATAAAGAACTTCAAGATGATCGGATACAAAACCGATGGGACAGACCAGCACATTGCGAACTCCCTCTTCTTGCAAAGTCTTTAACGTGTCCAGTATATCGGGTCCAAGCCAAGGCATAGCAGTCTGACCCGCGCTTTGCCAAGAGAATTGCCAGCTGTTCACACCGGCCTGTTCAGCAACCGCCTCTGATGTTTCTATCATCTGCTGCGGGTAAGGATCCCCGGTTTCTAGAATCTTCTCCGGCAGACTGTGAGCCGAGAACACCACACGAACCGGCACTGAGTTCCTATCTTCAAAGCGCTGTAATGTATCCGCTACCCGTTCGGAAAGCGCGTCAATCAGCTGAGGATGCAAATGGTAACTCTCTACAAAGGACATGGCGAGACCTGCTTCTTCAGCCGCCTGCTGCGCACGCTTTATATAACTACCTACACTCATCGTGGAAAAATGCGGCGCCAGCACAATCCCCACAGCGTGGTTTATGCCGTCCTTCGCCATTTTGTGAACGCCGTCCTCAATATAGGGAACGGCATGCTTCAAGCCCTGATAACAAACAAACTCATATTCGGGATACATCCCATTTAATGTTTCTTCCAAGCCGGCAACTTGTTGATTTGTGTTTTCCCGAAGCGGAAAGAATCCGCCAACGATCGCCTCATAGCGATCTGTCAATTCCTTCAATTGCTCTGGACTGGGTGGATTTCCCCTGCGAATGTGGGTGTAGTAAGCTTCCACTTGGTCCAAGCTTTCAGGCGTTCCGTAAGACATCACCAACACACCGATTCTCTTCTTCTCCATCGTCTACACCTTCGATTTCGTCAGCATACTGGCCGAATATTCATGAATATAGGAGGTTAATTCCTTCAGCTTATCCAGTGAAGCTTCCGGATAAAGACCATGACCCAAATTAAAGATAAATCCGGGCTTTTCCAATCCCTGATCCATGATTTCTTTGGCATAACGATGGATAACCGAGCTCGGACCCTGCAGAACGGTCGGATCCAGGTTGCCTTGCACGGCAAAGCGATCATCCAGTCTGTTTCGTCCTTCTTGAATGGATACGCGCCAGTCCAAGCCGATGACGTCGGCTTTAATGCTGTGCAAGGAAGTCAGCAATTCGCCGGATGCCACACCGGGGAAATAAATTTTCGGTTGATCCAGATCCTTAATCCCTTCGAATATACGTTCAATCGTCGGCAACACGAAGGTTCGGAAATCGGCCGGAGACAACGCTCCGACCCAGCTGTCAAACAGCTGAACCGCTTTAGCGCCCGCTTCAATCTGCGCGCGAAGATAAGTCGTGACCATATCGCCAAGCTTCGACATTAACGTATGCCACACCTCAGGCGCGCTGTACATCATTTCTTTGGTACGAAGGTAATTTTTCGACGGTCTGCCTTCAATCAGATAACTTGCAATCGTAAACGGTGCTCCCGCAAAAGTAATCAACGGGCGATCCAGCTCGCGATCCAGAATCTTGATGGTTTCTATAATGTGCGAAAGGTCACCCTGGACATCAATGGGCCGAAGGTTGGCCACGTCCGCCGCCGTCCGGATCGGATTATGAATGACTGGTCCGATATTTTTCACAATATCAAAGTCGATCCCTATAGAAGCAACCGGATTCATAATGTCAGAATAAAGTATAGCCGCGTCCACATCGAGCTTCTTTACAGGCATTAAAGTCACTTCCGCCGCAAGCTCAGGCTGTAAACAAATTTCCAATAGCGAATATTTCTCCTTGATCTTACGGTAATCGGGATCATAACGTCCCGCCTGCCTCATATACCATACCGGTAATCGATCAATCTCTTGTTTGCGGCATGCCCGGATAAATTCGTCACGATAGCTCACTGATAAGCACTCCTTGTTTCCTGTCTCAATAGCCTTTTCCCTCAAACCTAAAAATTGCGGGATCGGCCGACATTTCTGATACCTAACATTATGCCCTTTTTGCCATGACGAAACAACCGACGCCCTTTTTATAGTATGACAAATGTTTGACACTTACGAAGGGAAAGCGTGAATTATTCTTAACAAAGAATCCACATTTCATTAACACTGCAAACATATAACTCTATTAATCTATGAAAGAAACTAATCGTTAGGGGTGTATGGAATGAGCAATCAGGGAATGGATCGTCGCACGTTTCTCACGTTCTTGGGTACCGGAGCTGCCGCTTTGGCCGCCGCTTCAACGGGTCTTGGTGTATTGGAGGGGAAAGCGGAGGCTGCGGAAAAAGGTATATTCGGATTTCATGTGGACAAGAACGCTAAATTCAAATTTGAACCGATCGCGCCTTCATCCGCAGATGAACTCCTGTTGCCGAAAGGATTCAAATATGACGTTGTGGCTGCTTATGGGGACATTATCAACAATCAGGGAGACGTATTCGGATTTAACTGTGATTTCACGATTTATTTCCCGATTGAAGGTTCTAACACCCGCGGTTTGCTATGGGTCAATCATGAATATTCCAGCGATTTGTTTGTGCACGGGGCCAAATCAGGGGATAAATATTCCGCCGAACAAATCCGCAAAATGCTCTATACGCAGGGCGGCTCCATTATTGAAGTATACCGTGATGCAGCCGGCCTCTGGAAGATGGACACCAGCTCTAAATATGCACGTCGCGTAAGCGGATTGACTCCGTTCGCATTAACGGGTCCGGCCAAAGGTTCACTTGCGGTCGGCGGAGCAACCACCGTTCAGGGCACATTTGCTAATTGTTCCGGAGGAACAACGTTATGGAACACAGTACTTTCTTGTGAAGAAAACTATGAAGCGACTTCAACGGACGCGGGATTAAACATGACTCATTACGGGTGGGTTGTTGAAGTGGATCCGTTCGATCCCTCCTTCCCTGTTCGTAAACATACAGCACTAGGCCGTTTTCATCATGAAAATTCGGCAATGGGCATCTCTAAAGACGGACGAATTGTGGTTTACATGGGCGATGACAAGACAGATGCTTGTATTTATAAATATATCAGTGACGGAAAGTACGTTCAGAGCAGCGGCAGATCCAATACTTCGCTCTTGGAAAACGGTCAGCTCTACGCCGCGGATCTGCGAAACGGAAAGTGGATTCTCCTCTCCCACGGTGCAGTTAACACTGCGTTAATGAACGAAAAGTATGTCATTCCTTCCGCCATCAAGAGCACTCGGGCCGACTTACTCAAGAAATACACTTCTCAAGCTGACGTGCTCGTCCATGTTGCAGAAGTAGCCATTCTTCTGGGAGCGACGCCAACCGATCGCCCGGAGGATCTGGAGATCAGCCCGTTCGACAACACCATCTTTGTAGCTCACACCAATAATGATGTGCATGGTAACATTCATGGTCATATCACGCGGTTGTTTGAGAAGGATAATGATCTGGGCGCGACGGAATTCGATTTTGAAATTTTCGCCGCCGGCGGACGTCAAAGCGGCTTCAGCGCACCGGACAACATCACGTTCGACACTGCGGGTAACTTGTGGACAGTGACGGACATCTCTTCGAGCAAATTAGGTAAAGGCGTTTACGCTTCCTTCAAAAACAATGGCGTTTTCGTAATTCCTACTTCCGGCAACCAGCAAGGCAAAGCGTTACAATTCGCTTCAGCGCCGGTTGAAGCCGAAATGACGGGACCTTGGTTTACACCGGACGAAAGCACTCTGTTCATGGCTGTACAGCATCCGGGTGAGGAAACGAAATCACTCAGTGATTTGACCAGCCGATGGCCGCACCGCCTCGGCGATCATATGCCTCGTCCGGCCGTGGTGGCCATTACCGGTTTCAAAAAGTAACTCATGTTTGCGGTATATCATGAAATGTTCAAGCTCATCCCGTCAAAGACGGGGTGAGTTTTTTTGTGTTCTTCCTGTTGTGCTATAATGATCAACAAGAAAAATGAGACTCAGGAAGAAGGAGAATACATGGAGCGGTGGAAAATCAATCTGGCCGTGCTGTGGATCGGGCAGTTTCTGGTCATGGGCGGAATGACTATGATTATTCCGTTCCTGCCTTTGTACCTTCAAGAGCTTGGTTTAAAGGATCCCGATGAGATTACGTTATGGGCAGGCATTATTTTTGCCGGAAACTTTGTAACTTCATTTCTGTTCCAGCCTTTATGGGGGAAGCTTGCGGATAAATATGGACGTAAAATGATGTTGTTGCGCTCCGGTTTCGGCATGGCTGCGGTGATGGCCACCATGGGCTTGGCTATGGTTCCATGGCATCTGCTTGTACTTCGCTTAATTAACGGCACCATCTCCGGCTTTAATCCTGCCGCTGTATCCTTAATGGCTGCCTCAACACCGAAAGAGCACAGAGGGTTTGTCATGGGCATCCTTCAATCCGGTTCGGTAGCCGGGACGATATTCGGCCCTTTGCTCGGTGGTTTGGTTGCAAACGAGGTCGGGTACCGACCCATTTTTTACATAACGGGAGCGTTGATCTTTGCGGCATCCTTACTCGCTATGGCGCTGGTGAAAGAGGATTTCCAACGAAAGACGGAAGCGCAAGAGGCCCCTCTTTCTGTATTCGGCGGTTGGCAAGAGCTAAAGCGCATTCCCCAACTGCCCGCCCTCTTCACCGTTACGGTTTTGTTACAGTTCTCTATGCTAAGTTCGATGCCCCTGGTTCCATTATTTGTTCAGGAACTCAGCCACGACCCCTCGAATATAGCGCTTTATGCGGGATTGGTGGGATCCATGTCAGGATTCTCCAACCTGTTCGCGTCTCCCTTGTTAGGCAGGATAAGTGACAGGCTGGGCGCTGAAAAGGTACTTGTCCTGTCTCTGATCGGGGCGGTGCTCTGCTTCATTCCGCAAGCCTTTGTCACCACGGTTTGGCAACTTATGGCCGCCCGTTTCTTGTTGGGGGTATGTATGGGAGGCATGCTGCCGTCGATCAACGCGCTCATCGGTAAATATACGCCAAAAGGGATGGACAGCCGCGCATACAGCTTTAATACAAGCGCCCTGAGTCTTGGGAATATGATTGGTCCTGTAGGTGGAGGCTTGTTAGCCGGATTTATGGGAATTCGCGGCATTTTCATCGTATCGGCGGTGCTCTTGGTCCTGAATGTGCTGTGGGTGCGGTCTACATTGCTTAAGAAGTCGACACCACACCATGCATCCTCTAAATAAAACGGCTTTGGCAGTGTCTAAGATGCAACGAAATAAACAAAGAACCTATCCGCCGGATAGGTTCTTTACTTTATTTGCTAATCCCAAGTCACCCATTGTTCCGATCGCGGATATACATAGGGTAAACGCCCTTACAAAAAGGAGCAGATGGTATGCCTAATTATCGCATTATTGTTGACTTATCCGACCGCAAATTATATTTGTTGGACAACAACATCG
This sequence comes from Paenibacillus swuensis, assembly GCF_001644605.1. Taxonomy (NCBI): domain Bacteria; kingdom Bacillati; phylum Bacillota; class Bacilli; order Caryophanales; family Paenibacillaceae; genus Paenibacillus; species Paenibacillus swuensis. The sequence continues at coordinate 4,604,073 of NZ_CP011388.1, forward strand.
TTGTTCGTCAGTTTCCCGTAGGCGTAGGACGAATTGTTACCACCACTCCGACCGGTGAGTTTACGATTATTAACAAGGCTCCGAATCCCGGTGGCCCGTATGGCGCTTTCTGGATGGGATTGTCCAAGCGCGGGTACGGCATCCACGGTACAAACAATCCTTCGTCCATAGGGAAGATGGTCTCCAAAGGATGCATCCGGATGTATAACAACGATGTAGTGCAGTTGTCCCGCCTGGTGCCCATCGGCACCAAAGTAACCATCAGACCTTAGCTGCGGCCGAGTCCTTTACACGAGCAATCGCCAAGCCGTCATAGGCCGGTAATATCGTGCTTTCCAAGCGCGGATCGCTGGCCATGCGCTTGTTGAATTCGCGCATAGCAAGAACGGACGGACCTTGCTTTAAAGGATCTGTTGTTCTGCCGCGCAGAAGAACATTATCTCCTACGATGACGGCACCGGGGTTCGCAAGACGTATGGCCCAATCCAGATAATTGGGGTAATTCTCTTTATCGGCATCAATAAAGAAGAAATCAAAGGTTGCCCCTTCGGCGCCCAATTTCTCCAGATGTCCCAATGCTTCTCCAATCCGGTATTGCACCTTATCTCCTAAACCTGCTTGCCGCATATGCTCCATCGCAACGTCGGCATATTCAGGAAGCAACTCAAGCGAAATCAGCCGCCCTTCGGCGCCCAACCCCCGGGCTAAGCAGATTCCGCTGTAACCTCCTAATGCGCCAATCTCCAGAATTTGTTTGGATCCGCTCATCCGGACAAGCATTGTTAATAGCCTGCCATAGCCGGGTGCAACGGAAATCTCAGGCATCCCGCGTTCGCGGATTCCCTCTGCGGTTGCTTTCAATTGCGTGTCTTCGGCATATAGCCCGTCCACATATTCATCCGGCAGCATGGTCATGATCTGTACCTCCTGTTTGTGTCAACACTAAGTTTAACTTATACTTAATTGTATGATTTTCAGCAGCGTTACACAACAACGCAGCCGAATACATAACCAGAGCGGAATAATGGAGTGAACAAGCGAATGACATTACAATTAATCGCGACCTCGCCGATGGGTTTAGAAGCCGTCGTGGCGCGGGAGCTCAAGGAACTAGGATATGAAGACGTCCGTGTTGAGAACGGACGCGTGCTTTTCTCCGGAGGCGTCGAGGATATCGCGCGGGCCAACCTGTGGCTGCGTACTTCAGACCGTGTCCTCATCAAGATGGCTGAATTTCCGGCGACTACGTTTGATGAACTGTTTGAGGGCACCAAAGCGATCGCATGGGAGGAATGGATTCCGGAAGACGGTGAATTTCCCGTGGAAGGACGATCTCACAAATCACAGCTTTCCAGTGTGCCGGCATGCCAAGGCATCGTGAAGAAAGCCGTGGTGGACAAGCTGGCTATCACTTACGGCACGGAGTGGTTTGAAGAAGACGGACCTCGCTACGTCATTGAAGTATGGTTACTGAATGACATCGCGATGATTACGCTGGACACCACCGGCCCCGGGCTTCACAAGCGAGGCTACCGCAGGCTTGTTACGGAAGCTCCGCTTAAGGAAACGATGGCGGCCGCCATGGTCTTACTGAGCCGTTGGCAGCCTGAGCGCCCCCTCTACGACCCTTTCTGCGGGTCGGGCACCATCCCGATTGAAGCGGCGATGATCGCCTGGAACATCGCTCCGGGGCTCCGTCGCAGGTTTAACAGCGACCGCTGGCCTGTGATCCCGGAAAGGGTATGGGAAGATGCCAGGGATGAAGCTTTCGATTCCGTTCGCGACGACATCCCTCTGCACATTGCCGGTTCCGATATCGACCCGGCTTCCATTGATGTCGCTCTGGCCGCAGCCAAAAGCGCGGGACTTTCCAAGGAAATCAAACTGCAGGTCCTGCCTGTGGCGAAGATGAATCCTGAGGGTCGGTACGGATGCATTATTACCAATCCGCCATACGGAGAGCGTTTAGGCAATGAAGATGAAATGGTGCGGGCGGTTCGTCAATTCGGCAAATCCTCCCTGTATCTGGACAGCTGGTCCTTCTTCGCCTTATCGCCTTACCGGGAATTCGAACAAGATTTTGGCCGTAGAGCAGATAAGAAACGCAAGTTATTTAACGGACGGATTGAATGTAACCTGTATCAGTATCTCGGACCTTTACCGCCGCGTAACCGAGGTGAATAGGATGAACCGCGCTCCTTCGGGAGTGCGGTTTTTATTTTGCAGAAAAACTTGGACTACCCTTCTCCCTCCGAATTATTGTAATATTAATATATTGTAAACAGGAAAGGAATCTGGTAATGTCTCTGCACAACGAAATTGTAAATCGCACAGTCCCGCTTCGTGAGTCTCGTATTATGCGCATTTTATATAAGATTAATTTTATAGACTATCTATTTTTTATAGCGTTGCTTTTATGGAAGATTGTACTTTTTGACGCTTTCATCGCTGTACCGCAAGTTCGTATGGGTGTTCCGGACTGGTTGGTGGGGACCGGCTCCATCCTGCTTCTTTCCGGATGGGTATTGATCCTGCCGATGACTTGGCGCGTACTCGTGCTGTTAAGTTTAAACATTCTCATTTCTGTCGTTATATTTTCGGATCTGGTGTATTTCCGATACTTCCAGGATTTCATCTCCATTCCGGTACTCCTGCAGTCGAAACAAGTCGGAGAACTCGGAGGCACGATCGGCACATTGGTCTACGCCAAAGATATCTTCTTCTTTCTCGATCTGATCTTCTTAATTCCTATGGCTTTATATGGTTTTAAGAGATTGAGAGAGTCTGGTTCACGACAACCCGAACGGCGGTTCCGTCTGCGTGTCTTGCGCAAATTCGCGGCTAACGCTCTCGTCTTTACCATAGGTTACGCACTTGTATTTGCACCGATTCATGTGGCTAAGGGTACCTGGGCCAAAGGTTTATTCACCGGCAACTGGTGGAACGTGGCGACCTACAACGTAACCGGACTTCTTGGATTTCACGGCTTGGATGTATACCGGTATCTGGACAAGAACGTTCTGTCTAAGGACGAAGGCCTAAGCGAAGAACAGCGGGGTCAGATCAATCAATGGCTGCAACAGCATCATGAACTATCATTAGACGGCCGCACGGAGAACACATACGGAGCTTACAAAGGCTCTAATGTCATTGTGGTCCAAGTGGAAGCCCTGCAGAATTTCATGCTTAATGAGTCGATCGGAGGTCAAGAGATTACGCCGAACTTGAATAAGTTGATGAAGGAGAGCTTATATTTCAGCGAATTTTATCATCAAACCGCTCAAGGGCGCACTTCCGACGCCGACTTTTCATCGAATTGCTCCATGCACCCGTTGCCTTCAGGCTCGGTGTTCACTCAATATGCGAATCATACCTATCATTGCTTGCCGAACGAGCTGCAAGGGCAAGGGTACGCTACAGGAGCCTTTCATGGCTATGAGGAGAGCTTTTGGAACAGGTATGCGTTCTATCCTAATATCGGTTATGACCGCTTTTACAGCAAGAAGGATTACAACTTTGACAGCAAGACCGAGAAAGTCGGATGGTCTATCGGGGACAAGCCTTTTTTCGAACAATCTGTCAGCCATATGACTCAGATGAAGCAGCCGTTTTACTCCTTTCTGATTACATTATCAAGCCATCACCCCTTTGTCCTGCCCAAAGAATTACAAATGCTCGATGTAGGCGAGTTGGATGGCACGGACTTCGGAAACTATCTGCAATCCGTCCATTATGTGGATCAGTCGATCGGTGCTTTCATCGAAAGCTTGAAATCTCAAGGGATGTGGGATAACACCCTATTTGCCCTGTACGGAGATCATGATAATTCCATAAAGGAGAAAGAAACCTTGGAGCAATTCACGGGCCGCTCTTTATCGGAGCTCGAATGGACCAAGGCCGTAAGACAAGTTCCTTTAATCATCCATGCACCTGATGCCGCATTGAAAGGAACACAGACAGACATTGCCGGTCAACTGGACTTGGCGCCATCACTCCTGCATCTTCTCGGGGTTCCGCCTGAAGGAAAGTTTTTTATGGGTCAAAATGTATTCAAGGATACCAAAGAACGTTTAGTTGTGTTCCGGAACCGCTCGTTTACGGACGGTACTGTATATTATAAAGCAAGCGCGGACCAAATCTTTGAAAATGGTACATGCCTGGACTATGCCAGCGGCCAACCGACCGATATAGCGTCCTGTAAACCAGGTTACGATGAAACGGTCAAACGTCTTGACATCTCCGATCAAGTGATTACGAACAATGTTCTCGCGGAAACCTCCGCCCATACGAAAACCCAGACTCCTTAAAGTCTGGGTTTTTTTATATCGTATACTTACACCTCAACCCTCGGAGCGGTCGGATCGCAAGCGGGCGGCTTCACCTCTGACACCTGCGCGAGCTTAAGCAAATAATAACATTCTTCACGCGCCATATGATCCGGCAGCAGCGGACTTAATGTACCCAACGCCTCCTTCGTAAGTCGCATCTCTTCAATCTCAGCCAGGAACTCTTTAAACAACAGCATCTCCAGCTCCACATCTTTGTTAAATCGGGACAGTGCGGGAAACTGGTGCAACTGGGTTCTCATAAACCCCGCCAGTTCAACGGCTTTCAAATAAAATTGTTGAAACTGCACCTCGAATTGCATACTCTTCAGAATCAAACCCTTCTCAACCGGATCCAACTCCTGGGAAACGGCCGCGGCATGACCTGTTGCGTCAGTCAACCAAAGCAGATGATGGTGTATCGCTTCAAAAACCGGGGGCATTTCCCCTTGAATCAAGGCATACAAAATCCGGATATATTCGTCCAATTCATTCACCATATGATTTATAAACGTGGGCGGCAATCCAATCTCAATCTTGCCGACGAGGTGTTCTCTTAACAGCGCCAGTTTAAACTCCCTGAATTCCAGCGTAAGCCGGTATATCCCTTGGTTAAAAGAGGGAAACTGAACAGCATCAATACCCACTCGGGCATTAGCAAGAAACGTATCATAGGAATCCACGTAGAACTTTGCTTTCTCGATATTGCTCTGTTCCTTTGGCGAAAAGGCGGAGTAAATGAAACGGGCATGATCCCCCATAATTTGCAACCAAAAGCGGTGTTCAAACAAGGCCGATTCTATGTACTCGTTGTTTGTCTGCATGTTCTGATTCAAGGGCTTGGACCTCCTCTGATAAATGCTTTACTTTACACACTTTTAATTGTATGTGGAGTGATAGGAATTTTTTCCTATCTTTTCCTGCTAAACTTAACTCCAATGGCTGTTGTATGATAATATGTACATATGATGTTTTGTTCAAAAAGGAGCTGAGATTCGATGTCGTTACCCTTCATCATGGCGTTGACTTTTGCTGTCATTCTGATTTTGGTTTTTTATGCGTGCTGGTATGTTTCAGCCCGGGCTCAAACCCCTAAGAGACGGCCGATTGAGCATATGCCGGATATGCCTTATGAAGATATCTCTTTCCTAAGCCAAGGCTCTGTCATCAAGGGATGGTTCGTACCCTCCTCCGATCTCAAAACAAAGCCTCCCGTGATACTGATCGCGCACGGCTGGAACTCCAATCGCTCCCGCGTGTTGCGCTATGCGCGCCCGCTCTATAACGCGGGCTATGCCCTGCTTCTGTACGACGCCCGAAGCCACGGCGAGAGCGACGGCATCCCCGCTCCATCCGGCATGGCGTTCCGGGATGATCTGCTCTCCGCCGTCGACTACATCCACGCCCGCCCGGATGTCGATGCCAATCGCATCGGCGTGCTCGGGCACTCGCTCGGCGGCTTTGCCGGCGCAGCCTCGCTGTGGGATGAGCGCCGAATCCGCGCGCTGGTAACGGACTCGATGCCGGTCCGTATTGAAGCGATGATCGGCGCGGAGCTCAACCGCTTGCGGATTCCGTTGTTCCCGCTCGCGACGATCATTCCGCGCGTCTGGTTTATCCGCGCGGGAATCAATCGTGAGATGCTCGCTAAGCTCGATCTCATCTCTGCGCTGAGCCGTTCCGGCGATGCTGTGCCCAGGCTCCATGTCCACTCGCGCAACGACGACTATGTGCCGTCGACCGAGCTGGACTATCTGGCCGCGCAAAGCCTGTCCGGCGCCGAGCATCTCTATGTCGATGCCCGGGGGCACAGCTGCTCGGAGACGGATCCGCTGTTCTGGGAACGAGTGCTGCCATTCTTCCGCAACCATATCTAGAATAAATAAATAGCAGGCAACCCTGTGAGGGCCGCCTGCTATTCATGGATATCGTTATTTAGATTTCTTAACATATTTTGCAATTTTCTCAATGACTTCATCCTCTGTCGGAGCGGTGACATAACGCCCGTTAATGAAGATGAAGGCGAACCGCGAGCAAGGACCGCAATAGGACTTGCATGCTACTTTAATCTCCGCGTCGGGAGCAAGCTTCTGCAATTTGGGTAAAGCGGTCTTTACTTTCATATGTTTACACTTATCGCAAATTCGAATGTCGTTAGCCATGGTGAACCAATTCCCCTTTTATGCCCCTGACTAGTGGTCGCCGTGGTTGCCTTTCGAAGGGTTGGTGATCACGAATCCTTCTTCTGGAATGTAGAGGTAGTCAATTTTGACGCCGTCCAGCATCGGTTCATTCTTATTCAGAATAACGTCGAAGCCTTTGTCGGTCGCAACCACTTCATCGTCCTCTGAAGGCTTGTCCAAATCCATACCGTAGTGCGCATGGTCTCCATGGGAAGAAGTAACCAATATTCTAAGCTTCAACTCTTTATTCTCGTCCTTCTCTAGTTCCTTCTGAATGATCTTCGCCGCGTTACGCGTAACTTTGCATTGCATCTGTGCCAACTCCTGTCATTTTCTCAATACTTTATATTTTAACTGATTTTTAGACGATGTCAAAAAACGCTATAAACGATACTTCTTCTCCACCCGCTCCGAAAACCAATTCGCAACAAACATGGTGACGGCAATATCGTCAAAAGGCAGGTACGGCAACAGATCCGGAAGGACCCAATACAGTAAAACCGGAATTCCAAATAATAGTTTTTCTTTCAGCGGCACGGCAGGTGAAGCCACTAGTCGAATAACCCGGCGAAATACATGCCCCCATCTGCGCAGTGAAAACAATTTCCTCAATGCAGCCACCTCCCCAGGAATACAAAGCGCCCCGTGAACCGGAGCGCTTTGCTTCCTATTATACCCTCGCTGGCTTAACCGACGCAAACCATAGCTATAAGCGAATCTATAATTTCATGCCCCGAAGTAACATTGGGACCAACTCATCATACATTTGATCAAATTGTGTTATAGGCAACGGATTACAGCCCCATCCCGATTCTAACGTATAGCCTGGTCTCCTGTAGCGTTGGATAAACCAATCCTTGTAACCCGCGTCACTGTCCCTTAGTTTTAAGGGTTTATATCCGCTCACTCCCGCCAATTCCAGGGCCAAGGGCTCCGACTCGGCTGGTTCTAGATCGCGATAATTCCAGTAGATCTCCCTGCCTTGCGTATGCAGTGCGAAGACACGGTCGAACTGGCGCACATCCGTCCAATTCGCCATTATTATAGCTTCCGGTTCCGTTAAAGGAGCCGTTCCACCATAATCTCGCGGCCCCGGACGGTTCACTAACCGACGTGTTCGTTCTGCCTCCCAGAACGCGGGGAATTGATCATTTAGATCTATCCCGCGGATATTGGCTTTCCATCCTGAGAAATCCGATGAACCGTTATTCCAAGCCAGTAACTCATGAAAATATCGATGATCATCAGGAAGACCCCGGAGCACTAATTCCACACCGTCAGGATTGACCATGGGTACAATCCAAAGACTGCAAGTGTCCAGCAGACTCGTAACCGAAACCCCTTCGAGCGAAAGTCCGTTAGCATATGACTCCGCGCAATCCTCCGTGAACTTCATGAGCAGGAGAGTGGTAATCCATTCATTCGCATGGAAAGATCCGTTCACATGCACATGAAAGCATCCCATACCAAGGCGAAGCGCGGGGATATCTCGACCCATGACACTTGCGCCCAACACCTCACAGCGTAGGAAGGGAAATTTACGGGTCAAGAATTCGATGTCGTCCATCATCTGAGTATAACTGTAAGACAGATCCGTTCGAATGTATCCCACAACATCACTCCTTAGTTAATCAGTGTATGATTACATATAATGAAACTTTCTTATTGCCGATGACAGACCCTTACACTACAATGGATTTAATTACCTTATTATACAATTCATATGATTCGGAGGTGTGAAAACTGGTTCATGCATATTGGTATATTACAAAGATGAGAATTCTCTCCAACATAACGTATCGCTTTGAAGTGTTTGCCGCTATATTTACGAACATCATCATCCTTGTTGCTTCGGTCTTTCTGTGGCAGACGGCCTATAATGGGATATCGCAAGTCGAATCATTTACGTTGAAGGAAATCGTAACTTATACGGTTCTTTCCATTCTGCTAGGCTCTGTTTACATTACCGATGTTCAGAATACGATTTATTACCGAATTCGTGAAGGTAAGATTGTAACAGACTTCTTCCGCCCTATCCCTTTACTGACTTCTTATCTGGCGGATGACATCGGCAGCTCAATCAGCGCGTTAGTTAACCGCGTGCTGCCTCTGTTCCTTTTTGCATCCCTAGTATTCGGTCCGCCCCTTCCTGCAACTTGGGTATCCTTCCTGCTATTTATTCCGTCTTGTATTCTTGGCTACGCCATCTTGTGGTTGCTCAGCGCGCTAGTAGGTTTAACCGCGTTCTGGGTGATGGAACTTGGTAACCTGGGTATGGTTAAGGATAGTATCGTACGTGTACTCTCCGGCAGCATTGTTCCGCTCTGGTTCTTCCCTGACGGAATTCAGAAGGTATCCGCCTATTTACCGTTTCAGTATACATATCAAGCTCCACTTAGTATTTATATCGGCGCCGCTTCATCTAACAAAGCGTTAGTTGGCATGGGTATTCAATGTATTTGGATTATTCTGTTGACACTGTTGCTTGCCGCAGCATGGAAACGAACGAAATCAAAGACCTTAATTCAGGGAGGGTAATTGATATGATTGCCGAAATGAAACATTATGGCAGTGTCGCTTATTGCTTTGCGCGTCTAGCCATACAGCGGCAACTGGAATATCCTCTCTTTCTGGTAAGTTGGTTTCTGATGATTCCCATTCAATATTTCTCCGGTATTTGGATGATCCAGATTATCGTAGAGAGATTCCAGGCATTGAAGGGATGGGAATTTCCGGAGTTGGCTTTTATTTACGGGCTGGCCCTGCTCAGTCATGGCCTGTTAGTTGTATTTTTCATTAACACTTGGCATATGGACCACATGGTCATTGAGGGATTGTTCGATCGTTTACTGCTGCGGCCAATGAGTGTGTTCTTTCAACTGGTAGCAAGCTACGTTAATTTTATAGGACTGGTAGATTTAATTCCGGGTATTATCATATTTCTGTATGCTTGTAATGCCGTCGGATTTGACTGGACATTCATTAACATCTGCAAGCTTATTTCTGTTATCATCGGAGGCGTGTTGCTCCGTGCCGCACTGTTTATCGCACTGGGGTCAATTTCTTTCTGGACTAAACGGAATTCTTCTACCGTCTCGTTCGCGCTCACTATTCTTGATCGCGTCACGATGTATCCTATTACATTATATCCTTATCTGGTTCAGGTGCTCTTCACATTCATCCTGCCTATCGGGTTTATCAGCTTCTATCCCGCAGCAGACTTTCTGCAACAAGACGCACCATTTCACCTACCGCTTAATATGGCGATATGGAGTCCCCTGATTGGCATCCTGTGTTTTTCGTTATCCTTGCTAGTCTTTAAATTAGGAATGAAACATTATGAGAGTTCTGGATCGTGAGGTGTCCCAATGGCAATGATTGAAGTCAATAATATTGTAAAAGAGTATATGTTGATTCGGAAAGAGACCGGGCTTCGAGGTTCAATCAAGAGTTTATTCGCTCCGAAGAAAGAATGTGTACGCGGCGTTGACGGAATTAGTTTCACGATCGATAAAGGCGAGATCGTCGGATATATCGGGCCCAACGGTGCAGGTAAAAGTACTACTATCAAAATGCTGACTGGCATACTGCACCCAACTTCCGGTTCCATACAAATCTGTGGTATATCTCCTCAAGAGAATCGTAAAGCGGTCGTTCAGAAGCTTGGTGTGGTGTTCGGACAACGCACACAATTATATTGGGATCTCCGATTGGGAGAATCGTTCGAATTGCTCAGACGAATTTATCAGATTGATGAACGGACTTATCAGGAGAATATGGCGTTGTTAAATGTTGTATTGAAGTTAAGCGATTTTATTGATACCCCGGTGAGACAATTATCTCTGGGTCAGCGTATGCGCGGCGACCTGGCAGCGGCAATGTTACATTCCCCCTCCGTGTTATTTCTGGACGAACCGACAATCGGACTTGATGCGGATGCTAAGCATGCGATTCGCCAATTTATAATGGAGATGAATCGAACGAAAGCCTTAACTGTAATTCTTACAACGCATGATCTTGATGACGTGGAACAACTATGCAGTCGTTTAATCATTGTTAATCACGGTAAAATTGTTGAAGACGGTCCCAAAGACGAACTTATTCATAAACTGACCCCTAAACGTCAATTAATTGTGGAACTGCAGCACCACGTTGAAGACTTAACTCATCCCTACGCTGAACTGATTAAGCAGGACGGTTTGAAGATCTGGTATCAATTCAATAAGAAATCCATTACAGCCGCTGAACTTATTTCCGACTTATCACGCAAGCTGCCTATTCAGGACTTGAGTGTACGTGAACCGGATATAGAAGACGCGATCCGGGAAGTGTATAAGACGAACACCCCATTGAAGATTCCTTCACTCGTATAGAACCTAAGTGAAACGGCTGGCGCCGTCCTTACAGGCGCACAGTACGTTTCATTCCGGGGAAATATCAGAATAGAGTATGAGCAAAAAAACTTATACTTTCTGATATATGAACAAAGCCTGAATTAGGAGAATTCCTAAATCAGGCTTTGTTCTATAATAGGCTCTAATTATCAATTCATTAAGTGATGCTAGGCGACTGCCATACGACCGGTTGAAGCATTATCTGCTCCCCAAGCCAATCCTGTGCAATATGACGAAACATAGCAGGTTCGCCGCTGCAAAAAAATTGATGTATCGGAGTTTCATGTGAACGCGCCAAATGGTTGGTTTGATAAAGAATCGTGCTGATTTCTCTTGCTGTTTCATCCGCTGAAGAGATTAAAGACACATTCGGTCCCATGACTTCGCCTATCGTATCCGCGAGAAACGGATAATGGGTACAACCCAGAATAAGGCAATCCATGGGGGGAAAGCTTAATCCCTCCAAGGACTTCTCAACAACTTTATGTGTTTCAGGACTGCGGAATAATCCTTTTTCCACCATAGGCACAAAATCCGGACATGATCTGCTCACGACTTGGATTGCCGGAGAAATCTGCTTTAACGCATTCAAATATGCGCCGCTGCGGATTGTGCCGTCAGTTCCGATTACCCCGACCACACCGGTCTGGGTCGCCTTAATCGCGGCTCGAGCTCCGGGATGTATAACGCCGACTACCGGAACATTCACTCTTGAGCGAATATCCTCAAGCGCGACCGCTGTTGCTGTATTACAAGCGATAACGATCATCTTTGGCTGAAATTGTACAAGGTAATCTACAATTTGACGTGTAAACTGTACTACTTCTTCCGATGTGCGAGGTCCGTACGGAGTTCGGGCGGTGTCGCCGAAATAGATGATTTTCTCCTGGGGGAGCTGTCTCATTACTTCTTTCACGACCGTTAGACCGCCTACGCCGGAGTCTAATATTGCGATAGCTTGCTGCACGAACACACCGCTTCCTTTGCAATTTTATGAATAAAGACCATATGTTAAATTATGATTTTTAGCAGGGAATGGTACCAAGGCATAAGCCCCTATATGTATATTTGTAACCCAATTCTCAAAGCTCAAACGGTTGTGACCGTTCTTAATTCATCGCTTGGAATGTAACATATGTTTCCCTACCATTTTGATAAATAACACAGGTTTCGCGAACTCTATTATTCTAAAGGTTCACTTGCTTCAAATCAAGCTCAGCAGTAGGTTTGTTTCAGACCATCCCATAAAGGCTAATAATAGTATAGACAACATGTGAAAGGAGGTGAGCTTGATGCCTTGGATGAAAGGAAAATTCCCCGAATCCATGAAGAATCTCGATCCCCGTGTACGCAATAAAGCAGTGGAAATTGCTAATGCCTTGCTGGAGGACGGTTCGGAAGAAGGGCGGGCGATCGCAATCGCTACAGCTCAAGCGAAGAAGTGGAATGAAGACCATCCTTTGCACGAGATCTCAAGTCACTCCCAACAGAATCGTACAACTGCCAACTACCATGTCATCCCACATGATGGGAAATGGGCCGTGAAATCGGAAGGACAGTCGGATGTGCGGTATATAGCCGACACCAAAGATGAAGCAGTCAAGAAGGCGCAGGTATTGGCCACAGATCATAACAACAGCGCTATAATCCACAGACGTGACGGAACTATAGAATCCTCACATAATTATTCATAATTTGTAGCAACCTAACTTGGTAAATTTGGAAGGAGCGCAAACGACATGAGTACATCCCAATTAAAAGAAGAAAAGTTACCTCCCCAACATCAGGAACGTCAACCCGGTCTTCAAAGTGAGATGACACCCAAACCGGACGCAATCTCTGAACAATATAAAGGCAGCGGTAAACTTCTGGGTAAAGCAGCCATCATTACTGGCGGTGACAGCGGAATCGGACGTTCGGCCGCGGTATGCTATGCTGCGGAAGGCGCCGATGTGGCCATTGTTTACCTGGACGAACACGGTGATGCCGAAGAAACCAAGAAGCTTATTGAAGCGGAAGGTCGGAAGTGTCTTCTGATTCCCGGCGATATCGGTGATGAGAAGTTCTGCCAGGAAGCCGTCAAGAAAACGGTTGATGCGTTCGGCAAGCTGGATATTCTGGTCAACAACGCGGCCGAGCAACATCCTCAGAAGAGCATTGCGGATATCACACAGGAACAATTGGAGCGTACATTCCGTACCAATATATTCTCTTTCTTCTATATGACAAAGGCGGCTTTGCCTCATCTGAAGAAGGGATCCAGCATCATCAATACAGCTTCCATCACGGCCTATAAAGGAAGTCCGCAACTTCTGGACTATTCTTCCACAAAGGGCGCGATCGTCGCGTTTACACGTTCCTTGTCCGGGTCGCTTATTGAACAAGGTATCCGGGTAAACGGGGTTGCTCCGGGTCCAATCTGGACTCCTCTGATTCCTTCTACTTTTGATGAGGAGAAAGTAGCTGAATTCGGTACTACAACGCCGATGAAGCGCGTAGGTCGTCCTGAAGAACTGGGACCTGCATACGTATTCCTGGCTTCGGAAGATTCATCCTATATGGCCGGTCAGATTCTGCATATTAACGGCGGCGAAGTCGTTAACGGATAAATTTCATGTTTGCATAGAAAAGCCATCATCCCAATTAAGGGTTGATGGCTTTTCTAATGTGGTACTATTTCAATGCAGGCAACCAACCGCCATGTGCTTCAATGAGCTCGTCGCACATCGAGACGATATCGTCCATCGACAACTCAGCTGCCGTATGCGGATCAAGCATAGCCGCATGATAGACGTGATCTCTCTTCCCTGTAATGGCCGCTTCAATCGTTAGCAATTGGGTGTTAATGTTCGTACGGTTCAGCGCTGCGCATTGCGGAGGCAGATCACCGACATAAGTTGGTGTAACTCCGCTCGCATCCACTAAACAAGGAACTTCTACGCAAGCTTCTTTCGGTAAATTCGTGATTAAACCGGTGTTCATCACATTTCCGCCGATTTTGAACGGGTTGTCGGTTTCTATTGCCTCTAGAATGTAAGAAGCATATTCGTGTGAGCGTTTGTGCTCCAGATTTTTGTCATTTACCAACTGATCGCGCATTTTCTTCCAGCCCTCAATCTGATCTACACAACGACGCGGATACTCATCTAAAGGAATGTTGAACCGCTCAATGAGCTCCGGATAATTCTTCTTGATGAAATACGGATGATACTCCGCATTATGCTCTGAGGATTCTGTAATGTAGTAGCCGAATTTCAACATTAGCTCAAACCGAACCATATCGTGATGCTTCTCGTTCTGTTTCTCCCGAGCCAGGCGTTTAATCTCCGGATACAAGTCCTGCCCGTCCTTAGTCACTTCCAGCAGCCATGCCATATGATTGATACCGGCAATCTTCCATTGAACCCCTGTGGAATCGATGCCCAGGTTCTTGAACATTTCAGGAACACAAGCTTGAACGCTATGACACAGACCCACCGTATTAATACCGCCGTAAGTATTCATGACATTGGTCAATACTGCCATTGGATTTGTATAGTTCAGGAAAAGCGCGTCAGGACATACTTCATTAATATCTTTAGCAAAATCAAGCATGACGGGAATCGTTCTCAAATTACGGAAGATACCCCCGATTCCGATCGTATCCGCAATCGTTTGTCTTAGGCCGTATTTCTTAGGAATCTCAAAATCAGTAATCGTACAGGGATCATAACCACCGACTTGAATGGCGTTAATAACATATTTAGCTCCGCGAAGCGCCTCTTTGCGATCATGATAGGCCTTAATCGTGCAGGTACTGCCTGCAGTTTCCTTTAAGTTATTCAGCATCATCTCGGAATCGCGCAAACGTTCCGCATCAATATCAAATAAAGCGAATTCAAAGCCGTTTAAAGCTGGAGTCAACATACAATCACCTAGAACATTTTTCGCGAAAACTGTGCTGCCTGCACCTAAAAAAGTAATTTTAGACATGAACATCCTCCATTGTTTGATATAATATAGCGCTTTCTTTAACTACCTTCACTATATCAGCGTTATGTAAAAGCAACCATGGAGGAATACATGTTACATATGGAGAAATGTAGTATACTTTACGATAGTTCGATGTAAAGGAGTCATTTCATTTGGGACATATAAGGGACACATTCGCAACCAATCCTTACCCTTCTAAAGGAGAATTAGTCGTGACCTTCGGCGGTTATGCCCAGACAGAGCCGTCCCACAAGGCCGGACCTTCCGTTCATGATCATATGTTGGTGCATCTTGTTCTAAACGGAAAAGGTAAGTACCATTGTATGGGCAGGGAATACAAGCTCGCTCAAGGCGACAGCTTCTTTATTTTCCCCGGTGATCTTGTGCATTACGAGGCGGATGCGGATGAGCCTTGGGAATATTGTTGGATCGGCTTCCGCGGACATGCGGCTGATGAAATGCTGAGCAAGATGTATATAACCGCCCAGCGGCCCGTTGTTTCAGGGCGATCTTTGCGCAAGTTGCGATTACTAAACAATCGTATTCTGCAATCGCTTCAGCGAGGGGATTCCAATTGTGATTTAATTGCAGGGGGATACATGCGTTTGCTGCTGGCGGAATATGCCGGTAAGAAAGCAAACAATCCCACCGAGGGTGAGACGCCTTCAACCATGATTCAGCAACAAGTAGAACAAGCGATTCGGTGGATTACATTGCAATATTATCAACCGATTTCAATAGAGAATATGGCTCAAAGTCTTGGCTACCATCGTACGCATCTTTCCAAAATGTTCAAACAGCACACCGGCTTCTCCCCCATGAATTATTTGTTAAAAGTTCGTATGGAACGAGCTAAACTGTTGTTGCAGAACGAACGGTTGACCGTCGATCAAGTGGCTTCATCTGTGGGATTTCCAGACTCATTGTATTTTTCGAAGCAATTTAAGAAATGGTTCGGGTCCTCCCCCACCGATTACCGCAACATCACAAGGAAAAGAGATCCTTCCCCCTGCCAATGAAAAAAAAGCGCAGCTTGTAGTCGTAAGCTGCGCTTAACTTTATAAGGTTCATGTTGTGACAGGTTTCCAAGTTGGAGGTTTTACAGAAGGCACCCATAAGTTACCGTTATCCTCGACAACGCCATATTGACCGTAACCATGATCATCGACAATCCAGGCCAAATGTTCTCTCATCTTGCGAGAATGTACATTGGTATTTTCATAGAATGGAGCCGTTGAACGAAATACCAGTCCGGACCAACCCATATCCATGCTCAAATTGATAAAAATCGGATGTTCGGATTGGTTAACAATCCATACACCGAATTCACGCTCAGGATCACTGTACCATTGCATATCGTTCCTAATGGGCATGCATGGAGCGAAGTGAGGATATCCTTTATATTCGAATACTTTCTTTACCTTCAGTGAAGTAAAGTGAACATTGGTTTCTTTAATCTTGTATATATGAAACGGAATAACGATACCCATGTAGACACCTACCATAGTTGTTGTTAAAATATACTAACACAACTATTGTAAACTTAATATTACAAAGTCGTCAATTCTTTTAGCTTTTTTGCCAATTATGTGGTAAAATATGATGAAGAGGAGGTTATAGAGATATGGAAACATTGGGTAATTTTCTGGAACATTTAAGGGGATCTATGTCTTTGCGTGAGGCCGCGAAACGGTGTGGATTAAGCCATGTATATATTCGCGACCTAGAGAAGAACAAGAGCAATGCGAAGAACGGTGACTACATTAAGCCCTCCCCTGACACTCTAATGAAATTATCTTCAGCCTACAATTATCCTTACGAACACTTAATGATTAAAGCCGGTTACATAAAGGAAGAATCAAGCCAGCTGTTTAACAAACCCTTCGTCCAGATGGATTTAAACGACGTATCTCATATAGAAGTGGACGATGATTATGTTACGTTCAACACCGCCGATAAGCAGTACAAGAACAAGATTGAAACGTTGTCCGCCTTCAGCGAATTTTTGGATGCGTTAGAGGATTCAGGTTTTATCAAGACCGATCGCCACCTCTACGCGAACTTAAATAAGATTGTGGATCAGGATGAGGATAACGGAATACTTTATTTTAATGTGGAAAGAACTGTATACGTTACCATCGCATTAATAAGACAGAAGAAGTACCGCAATTTAATCGCGCGCTCCATCGCGAACAATACGAATCAAACCCTGCAGGTTTCCATGAGTCCCTTGAAGCGCAGCTTGATTCATGTATTTTCATGGGATTGAAGGAAAGATAGAATAAAAGCCACCCGAGGGTGGCTTTTTTAGTCTTCTATTTCTCTTATGTAGAGTTCTTTGAAAGTAACATATATTATGAAGAGTATAATTATGAATAAACACAAAATAAAAAGGGGACCTTTTTCCTCTGTAATAAAATAGGTTCCTATTGTTACCGTGATAACTAAACTTATGAGCATAAATATATTTCGTTTTGTAAATTTTATCGGACGTAATTTATTATTTAGCGGAATAAAAGAAAAGCCAATTCTAAACCTTCTACAGATTAAAGTAATGGCAATATTAAATAGAATAATAGCTGATATCTGAGGTATAAGGGGTACTATTACAATATTAAAAAATCTCTCATACACATAATCTACTATCAAGTCTGGAATTCCACTTATTAAGAAAACACTCACAGTCATAACCAATGAATATGTAAACCTCACTTTAAAAATTAGCCAAAAAAATATAACAACAGAAATTAGTTGCAGTATACCAAGAAAATTATAAGCATTAGTTTTAATGATTACAGAAAGCGGAGTCAATATAATTGTACAAAGTAAAATTTGGATAAAGTACTTTTCAATCTTAAATCTGTAAATAGTCAAAGTCATTAAAAGAAATGTAGACCAAAGAAAAAAATAACCTATAAACAAAACTACCATTATGCGACCCCACTTGTATGTGTGTTAAATATCATTATGAACGTAAAGTCATAGCTATAAGTACTAGAAAGTTCAGTGTAATATGAGCACTTATTGTAACCATTAGGCTTTGGCTTTTTTTATAGAAGTAACAGAACAAAACTCCAGTTAGAAACATGCCAATAGATGCAGATAAATTAAAATGTAAGAATGAAAACAAAAAGCTACTGATAATTGCACTACTCCAAAAACCTAATTTCGTATGTAAGTGACCAAACATCCATTTTCTAAATACAATTTCCTCCAGCACAGGAGATAAGAATACAGTATAAATTGCTGCTACTGGATACAAAGTATTAACCACTGAAATATAAGTAAGGTCTAAATTAAATATATAGTTAATCGCAATATTACAGAGGGCTTGAATATATATTGCATATTTAAGAGACTCAAAATACCACTTTCTTAGATTTGGTTCTCTTACTATAACATTATAGTCATACGTTAAAATTTGTTTCTTTAATACTAGAAAAAATACAATTCCACATGTTAAAGGTACTAAAACAATAATATATTTATTCAACTCTCCTAATAAAACAATTCGTGTGCCAATGAAAACAATAAAAGCAAATAAGTAGGATAACATTTAATAATTTCCTCCAAGCTTAGATACAAATATAATACCATATACTTAAAAAACTAAATACAAAAAGTACAATATAGTTCCATTTCCCGACAAATTATGACTTGTTGAATAGAAAGAACTATAATAAACTAAGAATAGCAACTAATTTATTCATGAAAATATTAACAAATAGGACTTTTCGACTATATTATAGACGCCATATTCTGTCATAAAATATTACATAAGCCTCTACTCTCGAAAGGAATTACTCTACTATGCTCAATGTGGGACTTGTTATTCTCAAAGTTGTTTTTTCAAGCTTGGAATTCTTTTCAGGATTAATATTATCTCTTACTTTATTTCGTTTCCCAGTAAAAAACAACTATTGGAAAATAGGACTGATGGGCGCCATTCTTGGATTATTAGGTTTTTACTTACGTGAGATCGCTAATTTACCTGATTATGCTGTATTTTCAAATGCTATTTTTACTATTGTTTTAATAACAATCTTTTTTAGATTAAATTTTGTTTATTCTCTACTTATTGCAATTATTGGAATAGTTGCGGCAACATTAATCGAGATTGTTATTGTATTCACTGGAGTTTACCTGAAATTAACAACCGTGGAACTAATATCCACAAACAACATTCATTCAGCAATATTATTTTTACTTTCTGGCTTGGTAATGCTTTTCATTTCTTTTGTACTACAAAAAAGAAAAATAGGTTTTCTTTTTAAATCTAGTACTTTCACTTGGAATAAAGCTATCAAGGGCTATAACTTTATTGTTTCAGCAGTGCTGTTAGTGTCAATTTTAGTTGTGAACTTTATTACATATTCTATTAGAATAAATAACGTTCACTTTTCACTCTTGATTATCCTAGCTTTATCACTTTTAATAGGTTTATATGTATCCTATAAAAGAAATAAGCAGCTGTTAACTAAGTCTTTTGAGAGGCAGAATATTAATGAACATTATTGATTCAACTGCACAAAATATTGCAAGGTCAATTCGAAAACATTATCCGGAAGCTGGTTCGGAGATTGCCCTGCGTTATTCCTTAAGCCTTATTATTAACTCAACCACATCAATGGTTTTAATATTTATAATTTCAATATTGACTCATAGGTTTTACGAAGCAGTTATCGTGTTAGCCACATTTTTGCTTCTTCGATACTTTACTGGTGGTGTCCACTTAAATAGTTCTCTAGCATGTTGTTTATTTTCAGTCATATTGCTATCTAGCATTACTTTCGCGGAGTTCAACTATTATTTTCTAGGTGTTCTTTTTAATATAATAGCCATTATTATTTTTTTGATAAAGGCACCAGAGGGAATTGAAAATATTAGTCGAATTGATAGAAGATATTATCCTTTATTAAAATTAATTTCAATACTAATTGTTTCAACTAACTTTATTATTTCTTCAAGTCTATTGTCGTTGGTTTTTATTACGCAAGCTTTTTTTCTAACCAAACTTGCGTATAATATAATCCACTATATTGAAAGGAGAATAAACATATGAAACATTTTATTGCTAAGTACTCAAGTTTGGCTTTAATGGCAGTAGGCACTTTCTTTGTATTCACTAATTCTTATTGCTTCAATCGTCCAGAAACTCCAACAGAATTGCTTAAAAAGTAGTACATACAAGCTGTCGCCATTGGCGGCAGCTTTATCCTTCCTCTTACGGAGCTGATGAATCATGCAACGAATTCCAGTAACACGCGATGGCAAGAGAGGGTCGGAAGTTCTCCTAATCGACTCCGCCGATGTAGTGAAAATTGACTTATATCGGGATCGGGAGTATCTGATACACACTAAAACTAAACAGTATTATCTAGATACATCTTTTGACAGCTTGGAAGAGTGGCTGTTTGAAGATGGTTTTCGTATGCTTGACAGCACCAATATCGTCAACATGAATCATGTCAAAGAATATGACTCGCGTAAAGGGGTCGTATATCTCGGTGAAAGTAACTCCAGCAAGGAAATTAAGACAGCCTCGGCTGCTCGCATACAGAAGGAACATATCGATAAAGTACTGCGAATGCTCAAAATTAGTAATGAACATAATCACGAGGGTCCGTCGGACTTTGACCCTGTGGCTCATATAAATTCGATCATCTCTGAAAGCCAAGACACCCAGTTTATGCGTTCCTATGCGACAATTCAAGCTGTTGCGGCCAAGAAGAAGGCTGAAGAACGCATCTTACACATGGCTTATCATGATTCCCTTACCGATCTCCCCAATCGTCTGTTATTTCAAAAAAAGTTAAACCAATTCTTTAAAGAAGCCGACCAATCCGACCGCATGCTTGCTGTTGTGTTCATTGACCTCGATCGTTTTAAGATCATTAACGATACGCTGGGTCACTATGTAGGTGATGAATTACTGAAATATGTTGCAGCTAAGCTCAGTAGCTATGTTACCTCCAACGATGTGGTGTGTCGATTTAGCGGAGATGAATTTATTATTCTGCTCTCGAACTTTGTCCATATTGATGAAGTCAAGAACTTCGCCAAGGGTCTCTCCGATTTGTTCAGCGAACCTTTCATTTATCTGGAACAAGAGCTTTATATTTCTTCGAGTACAGGCATAAGTATCTACCCTCATGACGGAACCGACGCGGATACACTGATTAAGAATGCGGACACGGCCATGTATCGCGCCAAGGAGAAAGGCGGTAATACGTTCCAACTGTATTACCAGGAGATGAATCATCGCTCATTGGAACAGCTTAATCTTGAGAATCAACTTCGGAAAGCGCTTGATAAAAGTGAAATTACCGTATTTTATCAGCCTCTGGTTGATTTAAAAACAGGCAGCATTACCGGCATGGAATCGCTAGTACGCTGGAAACATCCGCAAGGGATGATTTCCCCAGGGGATTTTATCCCTTTAGCAGAGGAAACCGGCTTAATCTTACCAATTGGCAACTGGGTTCTTCGGGAATCCTGCATCCAGAACAAGAAATGGGAGGAACAAGGACTTCCTCTGTTAACGGTTTCCGTTAATATTTCAGTCAACCAATTCCACCAGCCCGGTTTCGTCAAATATGTACAACAAACGTTGAGTGAAACGGGATTGGACCCTCACCGACTGTGTCTGGAAATTACCGAGAATGTTGCAATGAAGAACGTATCGTACATTATGGATACATTGAGCAAGCTTAAAGAAATGGGTGTTCAAGTATCCATCGACGACTTCGGCACAGGCTATTCATCCCTGAATTACTTGAAACGGTTTGATGTGGACACGCTGAAAATCGATCAATCCTTTATACGGGAACTCACAACGGATGAAGACAACGAAGCTATCGTTACAGCCCTAATCGCCATGTCCAAGCAACTCAAGATTAAGACATTGGCCGAAGGTGTGGAGACACGCGAGCAGCTTGAATTTCTTATTGCCAAAGGGTGCGATCAAATTCAGGGGTATATCTTCAGTAGGCCTATCCCCCCGGAGGAGTTCGCTTTACTGGTTACTAACCAACAAAATTTATTCAATATGAATTAAAATATCATTTATAAAAACGAAAACAGAGGAAAGGTTGTAACCTTTCTCTTTTTTTATGCGTTAAAATGAATGAACAGAAAAAATCTAAAAGAGAAATTGGTGAACATTAGATATGAATGAATCCAAACCTCTATCACCCCGTAATTCAGCGCATACATCAGCTACAATTAAACTTCCGAAGAAATCCCGCACACAGCGTTTCATCAGGGGATTACTGTTTATGTTAAGCAGTTTTTTATTTGTAATCACCTTGTTTATCGCCTGGATCTTTATGACGACATCCGGTCATCACTTTCGTTATCTAGTAGCGGATACACTGATTTCTTCTCAGCACCGTATATGGGCCAAATATGTCATCGGTGACGAAGCATTAAAGTCACGGGTCAATGATTATCAGAATATTGCAGTGGCCACAGGTTCCGAGAAAGCGACACACGAGATTAAACTCACCGAGAACGTTTCCAACCCTACACAAGCCAAACCTGTTGAAATTAAAGAAATATCCGGTAAAGGGTACAAAGGGCATATCGTCTATGTTAGAGACCCTAAATCCCTAAGGCTTGTTGTTCCTGACAAAGCAGGAAAAGGCGAGAAAGTTTCTTCTATGGTAAAGCGCACCGGCGCTTTACTCGGCGTTAACGCAGGCGGTTTCGCAGATCCTAACTGGAAAGGAAACGGGTTCGTACCTATTGGTCTGGTCATCTCGAACGGCGAAATCTTCTTTGACAGCAGCGGCCGGAATAAACCCGCTCAAATCGTTGGTATAGATAAAACCGGCAAGATGATCGCCGGGAACTATTCACCTAATGAGTTGCTGAAATTAGATATTAAAGAAGCTGTAACCTTCCAGCCCCGACTGATCGTGAATGGCAAAGGTCAGTTGAAGAACGAAGCTCAGGGTTGGGGGATCGCGCCCCGAACCGCTATGGGCCAGAAGGCCGATGGAACCATTCTGTTCGTCATTGTGGACGGCAGGCAGCCAGGACATAGCATCGGAACGAATCTGTATGAAATTCAACAGATTCTCTTATCCGAAGGTGCTGTCATTGCCGCAAATCTGGACGGTGGTTCCTCCACGGTCCTTGTCGAAGGTAACGGATCCAACAATTCCGACGAGTCAGAAGAAATTGATCCCCGCATTGTAAATAAGCCTGCCAGCCAACATGGCGAACGTTATTTACCAACAGCTTTTCTTGTGTTCGAACAGCCGGAAGCCATTACAATTCCTAACATCTGGGCACATGCAACCAAGGAACAGTTAGATCCTTCCCGTTGGTAAACTACTCACCTGTACCCGTTCTCTCCACAAATGAAACAAGGATCCTTCAGCGGATCCTTGTTTCATTTCACGGCCATGTATTCAGTTGGACTCTTCTAAGTCCTTTTCTTGCGTAGCAGCCACTTCTGCGTGTGCTCCTGTGGTGCGTTCTTTCCATGATTTGACCTCGCAAGCTGCCTGGGCAACCGCTTCTTTCGTACGGCCATACCAATCTGTAGCCGTTGTTCCGACTTCTTTGGCGATATCCGTCGTTTTTTGACTGACATTTAGTGCCAAATCCTTGGTTTTATCCGCCACCGCGTTACATTGCTGCGCAATATCGGTACGCAATTCTTTACCCGCTTTAGGCGCGAATAATAAAGCCGCTACCGAACCGATCAGACCTCCCACGAGACTGCCGATAATAAACGTTTTACCTTTAGACATTTGAATCCTCTCCCTTATTTACAGGGTCATTTACCTTACCTGCGGCCGCAGCGGTCTGCTCACGAGCCGTACGATGCTGCAGATGCCTTAACCAGACGCTAAACACCATGCGTCCTGCTTCCGTCCAATCCAGCGAGGAGCGGGCTTCTGAAGCGCCTTCACGCTCGCTTAGAACTGCGGCATTGGCAGCTTGTGTCAACTGTTGGCTAATCAGCTTCACCTTAGACGCGGTATGCTCCATCACAGTCCCTGCGTGTTCAGCCGTCCGGAAAAAGCCATCCATGGCTTCCGCCTTCCGGTTTACATCTTGCGCTAAACGAATGGATTCTTGTAACCAGATGTCGGCCAGTTCACTCGTTTTCTCAAGATGGCCGGACGCTTCCTCCATACGTAATCCCGCCTGCATCAGAACGCTTTGCAACGTGACCAATACTCGAATACCATAGAGAATGAATGCAATGATTGATACAACACCGGCGCAAAGCACCCAAGTAAGCATCCCGTTTCCCTCCCGTGCCGCATAAATAGGTAAATGCCCATTTCTTAATGACAGTATAAGTAGCAAGGGAGCGTTTTGACACCGATTTGTGCAAAAAAAAAGAACCTCCCTTCAGGAAGCTCCCTCATTAAATCGATTCATGTCTTAGCATTAATCCGGTAGGTGCATTTCTGGCCGCCCTTAGCCAGGCATTCCGTCCGTTCAACCGGAGTACCTAACAACTGTTCGAATAACTGCAGCTCACAATTGCAAGCCTGATTAAACTGATTCGCCACCTGTGAAATGGGACAGTTATGCTCTTGCAACAGGTATCCCCCGTCTTCCGCCTCAGACCAGGATGCCATATAACCGCCCGCATTCTGTATCTCCGTCAGCAAAGCGACACGTTCCTCCAGCGGCAAATCCCTCATCCTGTCATTGTACTTCAGAAACAGCTTATCCTTGCGGCGTTCAAACAGACGAGCTACGGTCCCTTCCCCTTCATCTGCCTCTAATTCTTGTAGCAAATCCAGAGTAAGGGTGTGATAGTTCTTGGGGAACAGATCCTCGGCAAGTTCCGTAAGGGCATATTGCTGTGTGGGCCGCCCCATCGCCTGCCTAATCAACTTGGAATCAATTAAACCGTCACGCTCTAGTGTATTCAAATGGCGACGTACCGCCATCTCGGTAATTTGTAATTCCTTGGCCAGCCCGTTTACGGTCATGAACCCCCGCGTCTTCAGCAGGTTTAATATGACTCTTCGGGTTGAAGTTTCTTGGATGTTATTCATCGTTTCTCATCACCTTGCGTTATGCCTTATATGTAATATTGTAATGCATCGCCAAGGATAAGTAAATTAATAAACATTTATGTTTACTATCTTTATTGGCTTAACAAGAGCTAAGCCTTTTCCTTCTCCAAATAAGACCTGACCGAATCAGCGAAGTCTTCCAGTGCATCAGGTAACTCTTTCAGAAGCTCATGCTTCCCAACCCGTTCCCATTCAAAAAATTCCTGTACCAACGGACGGCGAAGCTTTACCAAAGCTGTCAGCGTATGATATACCTCGTCTGTATACACCTTCTCGTCCTGCAAAATACTTAAAATGTCCTCGTAGCTGCTGGGATCCCGCATAATGAAAGCATCAATCATATAGCTCCCCACATCCGTAACGGCTTCAATCGCCAGATGCAGCGCTCGTTCCTGAGCAAAATGATCCAGCATGGTAAAGCCGCTTTCCTTACGTTCAAGTTCGCGCAACGCACTCACGACAACCGGTAGGAAATTCAACCGCAAGTCGATCTGTTCGTGATTCACATAGTACACATGGATTCCTCCTTGGTGATGAGATGAGGCTTTATTTACGCTTTTTCTTTCCTCTGCGCTTGAGGATCGGAATCATCACGATAAACGCTACGATGAATATGACGACGATCATCATCGTTTCGTAGACATCTTTCAAATCTTTGGCTTCTTCCATTCAGATCCTGCCTTTCTAGACGCTTGTTGCTTATGCATTTTAGGATTCGTAGTCAACCGATACGGACGCTTCGCGCACTTGGGACATATGTTTAATGACTTCCTGGTGCACGGGATGTACCTGATACGCCTGGAGGTCTTCAAGAGAATTAAACTTCGTCACGAGGGCAAGATCGTAAGATCGCTCAGAATGCAGCACATCAACTCCTACTTCAATGTGTTGCAGTTCTTGTATGCGTCCTTCCATCCCCAGTAGGACATTCCGTGTTATATGAACGGCCTCCGGGCTGTTGTCCTTCAATTTGAAACAAACGATATGTGTTATCATGTCCTGCACGCTCCTCTTCATTGCATTGGTATGGTCTTTCCTAAAGAAGAAAAGCCCGCAATCTTCATTGCGAGCCTCCCATTCTATTATTCAACAATAAGTACGGATTTCATATCCATATGACCTTCGCCGCACATCACGGAACATACCAACTCATAGGTTCCCGGTTTGTCGAAAGTAACTTCCTTCTCCGGATTGTTCTCATCCAGCTTCACGTCAAGACCTTGAATCTCAACGCCGTGCTTGCCCAGCTTGTTCTGAAGCTTAACCGTCTTCGTTTCGCCGGCTTTCACCTTGTACTCCTGCTGATCAAACTTAAAGTTCGACGCCACAATTTTCAACGTGTTCGCTGCTTCTTCCGGGCTTTCCGCTTCTTCGGCCTTCGGTAAACCAACGGTCATCAAGACCAAGCTGAGCACCACCAGCGCTGAACATAACGTAGCCATAACCCATTTGTGCATCTGTCAGTAGTCCTCCTTCAAAATATCCAATACTTCTATTCTACCTAATAAAGCGCTTTAAGCTCAACATTAATATTATGACAAAAAGATGAACATTATGGAAGTGCCTCTCGCGGCAAAAAATAGATTGAGCTTCCAAAGTGAGATATAATTAGAATTAGGCAGTAACAAGCATAAACGGAGGGGACCGTTATGAAACTTATGAAAATGAAAGAACCTGTGAATACTTGGACGCATTTCATTACTTTTCTGGCCGGAATCGCAGGACTTATATTTCTGATTCTCATCTCCAGAGAGAGCCCGTCCCAACTCGTCACCATGACCATTTACGGAAGCAGTATCATTCTGTTGTACGGTGCAAGCTCCCTCTATCATTGGGTAAGCACAACTCCGAGCAAAGAGCTCATGCTGAAGAAATTAGACCATGTTTCCATTTATATCCTGATCGGCGGGTCCTATACACCTGTATTTTTTTACGGATTGGAGGGTGCCTGGAAATGGTCGATGCTGGTATGTATTTGGGCCTTGATCACGGTAGGGATTATATTGAAGCTTTTCTTTATTCGCGTACCTCGTTCGGTGTCCACCCTGTTCTATATCGCGTTGGGCTGGATGGCTGTTATCCCTTTCGGTCAGTTGCTGCAAAACCTGCCGTATCAAGCGATTATTCTGATGATTAGCGGCGGTATCGCATACACTGTAGGCGGTGTCATCTATGCCACGAAAATATTCGATTTCTATCCTAACCGATTCGGATTTCATGAAATCTTTCATCTGTTTGTGATGGCCGGGTCCGTCATTCACTTTATTATGATCGTAATGTATGTCATGCCCCGTACATAAAACAGAAGCAGCCCATTAAAACCTGGGCTGCTTATCTGTCTCCTTTATTTGTTGAACAGTGCAACATACTGCGGATAACCTTCTTTGGCCAAATCCTCTTTGGGAATAAACCGGAGTGCCGCGGAGTTGATACAATAACGTAGTCCGTTCTCCCCCGGTCCGTCATTAAAGACATGACCAAGGTGGGAATCCGCGTCAGAGCTTCGAACTTCCGTACGAACCATGCCGTGTGTTAGGTCGGAATGCTCTTTCACATGGCTTTCCTTCAACGGATTCGTAAAGCTAGGCCACCCGCATCCCGAATCGAACTTGTCCAAGGAGCTGAACAGCGGTTCTCCTGAAACGATGTCAACATATATGCCTTCACCTTTGTGATCCCAGAATTCGTTGCGAAACGGATGCTCGGTGCCGTTATTTTGCGTGACATGATATTGAATCGGTGTCAGCCTTTCTTTCAATTCCTGATCATTCTTGCGATACGACCAATTCTCTTTAATAAAATCCTGACGGCCGGAAGCTTTGCTGTAACCTTCATAGTGGGCCGGGTTTTTGCGATAATACCCTTGGTGGTACTCTTCGGCTGGATAGAACTCTTTGGCAGGTAAGATGTCCGTAACGATCGGCTTGGTAAACCTTCCGCTGTTCTGAAGCTGTTGTTTGGACGCCTCTGCTTGCTGTCTTTGTTCCTCATCCTGATAGAAAATGGCTGTCTGGTAGGACTGACCGCGGTCATGGAACTGCCCCCCGGGATCGGTCGGATCAATCTGCTGCCAGTACAATTCTAACAGCTGTCTATATGGGAAAACTTCCGGATCATAGGTGATCTGTACGGCTTCGTAATGTCCGGTCGTCTCGGAGCATACTTCTTTATACGTAGGATTCTCGGTATGTCCGCCCGTGTAACCTGAGATTACGCTCTGAATGCCCGGCATTTCGTCAAACGGCTTCACCATACACCAGAAACATCCTCCGGCAAAAGTGGCTTTCTTGAAATGGTCTTGATGTCCATTCATATGTCTATCACTCCTCTAAATGTTATAAGATGGATTAAGACTGCTTCTTTATTTCAATGATACCAGATTTATTGTTATGTACAAAATAAAGCGGCCCCTCTACAGGAACCGCTCAACTTCATACCTTCCATCTTAGAACAAAGCGTTATCCCTGCTGTAACGTTTTACGGCTTCGTTCACAAGAATAATGATTACGAAATTCAGAACGGACTGATACACACCAACCGCGGATGACATGCCAAACTCTTGTAAATCAAGCAAAGCGCGGAACGCGAAGGTATCAATCACATCCGTTTTGTCGAACAGAACGCCGTTATTTCCGATGAGCTGATAAAACATTCCGAAATCTCCCCTTGCAATTGTGCTTACTTTCAACAAGAGCAAGACAATAATGGTAGGAATCAGGTAGGGAATCACAATGTGAATAATGCGTTGGAACAACGTCGCTCCATCTATTTTGGCAGCCTCGTGCATCTCGGTATCAATTCCTGTGATCGTCGCCAAATAGATGACCGTTCCGTACCCCACGATTTTCCAGGCACTGAAGAAAGCAAGAATGTATACCCAATAATCCGGGTTATTATATACGTCAATGGCGCCCATGCCCAGTGATTTCAGAAATGTGTTTACCGCTCCGAACTCATAGTTCAGCAAATTATATACGATGGCGCCCGCGACCACCCATGAAATGAAATACGGTAAGAATATCGCGGACTGAAGAAACTTCTTAAGATATTTACCGGCAAGTTCCGATAGAATAATGGCAATGACGATCTCCAGAAAGTTGTTAACCACCATAAAGATAACGTTAAAGAATACGGTGTTCTTGGTAATAAGCCAGGCTTTACCTGACTCGAACAGAAATTCGAAGTTTGCTAAACCCACCCACGGACTGCCGAATATGCCGTCCGTATAAGAATACGATTTGAAGGCAATGATCATCCCGGCCATCGGAAGATAACTAAAGATAAAGAAGAAAACAACGGCAGGCAATACCATTAGGAACAGACTGCGGTTTTTGGATAATTCCTGTACAAATCCACTCTTTCTCAAGATGAATCCTCCTGTCTGGTGTGATAAAATGCATCCCCGCAGGGATGCATTTTACGGCTGCATATGACTTGTTTAATCTATTTCTGCGCGGCCATGAACACGTCCACTTGCTTCTGAACCTCAGCCATCACTTTGTCCATACCCGCTTCCTTGTACTTCTCGAGTAAAGTCTTGACGCCCTGCTCGGGATCGCCAAGCGCTCCGAGATACAATGCGTCCCTGTACTGATCGGTCACATTCTTCATGGCCGCAAGCTCATTCTTGAATTTGGTATTATCGAATACAAACGTGAGAAGCGGATTCGTAATCGCCGATTTATTGAAACTCTCCAACATCTGCGCATATTCAGGAGGCGCGTCGGCCATTACTTTATACATGGACGGCGTTCTCCACCCCCACGGACTGCCGCTGTCAGGTTTGTAACCGGATTCGGAACCGTTAAGCGCTTTAATCTTCTTATCCGCGGTCAGTTCGTAGTGCGTACCTTCGATACCGTAGGTCGTCAGATTGAAATACTCTTCATTGTTACGGAACAAATCAAGCAACATTAATGCTCTTTCCGGATTTTTGGCATTCGCATTAATCGCCATACCGTTGCCTGTGTAAGGTACCGAATACGTTGGCTTGCCTTCGTACACATTGAACATCTCGACTTTCCAATCCGGATGGGATTGCGACGCCGAGGTAACGGCGGAACTGATCTCCAACAAGTTGCCGGCCATGGATGCGCTGCGGCCGCTCAAGAAGGAGTCTCTCACTGTCGTTTTATTCGTCATGACACTTTTGGACCAGTAACCCTTCTGATTGTACTCCGACGCTTTTTTCGCAAACTCCATAAATGCAGGCGTCTCCAAATAATTTATAACTTTTCCGGACGGATCCTTCACATCGAAAGCGATTCCCGAGTTTGCGACCATCACTTTCCAAAGATGATCCGGATTTAGCATCATGTCGTAAATTTGATACGTCTTCCCATCCGCATCGTAAGGAACCAGATCCGGCTCATTGTTGGCAATAGCGTCCAAATATTTCTCGTAATCGGCAAATGTCTTAATGGGAGCCAGCTTATACTTTTCGCGCAAATCACCCCGAACCGCGCCGACGACCATGGGGAAATCTCGGTTGGATGACGGAACCATAAATACTTTACCGTTTACTTCGGCCTGCTTCCACGCTTCTTCCGGCATCTCCTTCATGGTAAGAGGAGCATACTTGTTCAACAATTCCGGTTTAAGTTCCAAGAATGCGCCTTTATTCGCCTGTTCGCTATACTTCATCCAGCTAGCCGCATAGACAAGATCGAATTCCTCGCCGGTTGCGAATAACAGAGGGTATTTCTGATTATATTCGCCCCATGATAGGAATACGGGCTCCACGGTAGCATTGATATCTTGTTTAAGTTTCTTATTAATCTCTTCATATACAAGGGACGTATCCTTAGGCTGGTCGCCGACAAGATACATTTTCAGTTTGACTTCCTTGGAAATATCCGGTTTAGACGGATCTTCGGTTGCTGCCGTTTCCCCGGAAGGCGTGTTCTGACTTTCCTTCGTTTCTCCGTTTTCATTGCCGTTGCCGTTACTGTTGCCGCTGCAGCCTGTCAATACGATCATGATCGTAAGGAGTACCGCTAATAAGGTAAGACTTGACTTTTTCATTGTGAATCCTCCCCTGATTTTATGTTTATGATAAACCGGCTGGTGCCGGGTTCACCCTTTAACAGCACCAACCGTAATCCCTTGGACAAAATATTTCTGAACGAACGGATACAACAATACGATCGGACCCGTAGCAATTACGGTCATGGCCAGTTTGAACGATTCCTTAGGCATCGAAACGACCGCCACACCGGATTGAGCCGCAGCCGAATTGGCGAAACTCATGCTGTTCAGAATGTTATATAGAAAGTATTGGAGCGGGTACAAATTCTCGTTCTCGATGAATAATAAGGCATGATACCAGTCATTCCAATAGTTCAGCGCAATAAATAGTCCGATTGTGGCAAGAGCCGGTTTGGACAAGGGAATAATAATGGAAAGGAAAATTCGGAAATCGCCCGCTCCGTCGATTTTTGCGGATTCGCTGATCGCATCCGGTATTGTAGTCGAGATAAAGCTTCTCATAATGATAATGTAGAAAACGTTTAGCAGCATAGGCAGAATGATGGCCAACAACGAATCCTTAAGATGCAAATATTTAATAATCAGAATATACCAAGGCACAAGCCCGCCCGAGAAAAGAGTCGTGAAGAAAAAGTAGAACGCAAATCCATTGCGGTATCTAAAATCCTTCCGTTGCAACACATAGGCTGTCATGGCTGTTAAAAACAATCCTGCGGCTGTCCCGATTATCGTCACCAACAAGGTTACTTGGTACGCCCTTAAAATTTGACTAGGACTTTTAAAAATAAATTGATAGGATTCCAGAGAGAACACGCTTGGGATTAATTGATAGCCTTGTCTTATAATTGAGTTTTCTTCGGTAAAAGAGCCGGAAACAATCATAATAAAGGGTATCACACATAGCGCTGCAAAAGCGGAGATAAACCCATAACCGATTACATTGAATGCAATTTTCTCCATTGTCCATTTTTTGTCCATTCGTACTTCCTCCATTACCTCTGTGATCTGCTGCGATCGTCTTGTTCGCTTGTTCTAATCATAAGAGGAGCTGTTGGCCGGAGTATACTGAACAATGTACATTTGAACTGTATTAAACTCACATTCTGCGGCTATATTTTTTATACTTGAATACACTTTTTCATCATTCCGGCTCTGAGGGGATTGTCATTGTTCCACAATAAACGGAGGTGTGATATAGTGTTGCTACGTTAAGGAGAACTTCTCTTTACACTGAAAGGAGCAACATTGGGAAATGATACTCAAAGCATGGACTCGCACCAACAGATTATACGCAAACATTTTCCTTTCCCTGACCATTTGCATTATCGTTACTATGGTTTCTTTGTCTTTCATTCTTTATATGAATTTCGAGAAAATAACACTCTCCAACATCTATTCCTCGGAAAAGAATAGCTTGTCCCAATCAAGTTACAGCGCCAAGGCAATGATGGACTCCGCAACGAATTATGCTTTACAGATGTACTCGGATCCGCAATTTGATAAACTTCTTCATTATGCAAAGCCCAAGGAAAGCGACATTACATATTCCTTAATGCGTTTAAATTCATATCTGAACATGAACTACTTCTTCTATTCCATCTATATGTACAGTAATAATTCGCAAACGTTCTACATGTTGCCCGACTCGGCCGCGAGTATCTATAAACGAAATGCATTCTTTGATACCGAAGCGGTAAAGCTTCTGGACAATTTCAAGAAATACAAACGGTTGGCGCCGATCCCAAGACAAATACCCGTTGAAGTTTCTGGGGTCAACGGTAAATTTGCTAACGTATATACCTTCTTGTTTTATGATCTGCCTGGAAGCTCCGATAAGCTGGACAACGTCATCATGCTCAATATATCTGAACGTTGGATGAAAGATACAATTAAGAGCTTAAATAAGGATGGGGAAGGCGATACCTTCATTGTGGACAGACAAGGCAACGTCGTCACAGGGACGGAACGTCACGCTTTTATGTCCAATTTAAGCGGCGAATCTTACATGAAGAACATAGCTGTATCAGATGAGGACACGGGTTATTTGGTAAATCCAGTGGATGGGGTTAAGTCACTGATCATTTATTCGAAGCATGAGCCTTCAGACTGGATTTTTGTGCGCGTGTTGCCTTACGATCATATCATGGGCAATATTGATGCCATGAAACACAACGTATTGCTCATCTGCTTCATTATTCTCATCATCGGACTCACCGTTTCCATGTACTTGTCGAAATCGTTGTACAAACCCATAGAAGGCATTCTTTCCAATCTGAATGTGCTGGCGAAAGAGAAACGGGATAATCAGTTTAAATTGAAACAGAATTATTTAAGCAGACTCGTTCATAATCTGGGCGATGAGAAGACGCAGGATATTCAAGAGAGATTAAGAGAGTATGCCATTGAATTCTCCCCTAACAGCGAGTTTATCGTTATGCTGATGTCCATTGACGGGTATGAAGAATTCAGCAACAAGTATAATTATAAAGACAGAAGTTTGCTTAAATACGCAATAATGAACATTACGACCGAGTGTTTGTCGACGATGGGGATTTGCGAATGTGTGGATATGGAAGATCGCACCATTACCGTTATTTTTAACGGGAACCTGAAACCTTTGCTGGAAGATCAAGATCAGCTTGATAAAGCGATTCGGAATATACAGGATGCGGTCCGGAACCATCTTCAGCTTTCGTTATCCGTCGCGGTCAGCGAAGCGGGAGACAGTCTTGCCGTGATTTACGATCTGTACGAAGAAGCGCAGCAGTTGATGGAGCGTAAATTTTTCGAGGGATATCAAAGCGTCATATATAGCGGTCAACAAGATACAGATCCTTCCCAATCGTTCATGTATCCGCTGCAACAAGAGAAGTCCCTGATCGAGGTAATTAAGCTCGGTAAAGCAGACGAGGCTATGGAGATCATCCGGGACATGTCGATGGCGCTGCCGAATCAATCCTCGCTGGCTTCCAATATGTTCTTTAATCAGTTGGCTTACTCGATCTGTACCACAGCTATATCTTTGGAGAAATCCAGCGGATCAACCTTCAATTACGACTTCCATTCTTTCATTCCCCAACTTCACAAGCAAGAGACATTTAAAGATGTGATGCGCCGCTTCTCGGAGCTTGTTGAAGCCATCTGCGCGGGAATGAAAGAGCGTAAAAGCTCCAAACACGACCATCTGATTGCGAACATTGACGATATTATTCAGCAGAGCTATTCCGATCAAGATCTTTCCTTGTTCAAAATCGCCGAAACGGTAGATATGTCGCCCGCCTATCTGGGGCGAATTTTCAAGAAAATGACGATGAAGTCCGTCCCGGACTACCTCAATGAGTTCAGGTTGGAAAAGGCCAAGGAATTGCTGAGCGGAACATCGCTATCCATTGATGAGATTTCCCAGAAGACCGGTTACAACAACAGCACCTATTTCTACAAAGTGTTTAAGAAATATAACGGAATAACACCGAACGAGTATAGATTGAACATAAATTCTCACGAAGACTAGCCATAATGTGCTGGCGGCGTGAATGGCAAATAAGCGGCGGCCTTCTCAGGCACGCCGCTTTTACCGCTTATTATCATGGAACCGTTTATTGGTTTGAATAAGCTTTTCCCTCTAAGGCTATTACTGGACCGTTGTTGTAGACGGCTCCCGTTACCGGATTAAAGGCTCCGTCCACGGAATACTGCATGATATAGCCTTTACGCGTCGTATTGCTGCGGTTAGGAGTACTGCGATGAAAGAGCAAAGAATGGAATACAACCATGCTTCCTTTCTTAAGCGGAACTGCCATACCGGGATCATCGCCGAAGTAGCACTGTTTACCCACATCGGAGTCCCTATGTTCAACAAAGCCTTGTTTATGGCTTCCTGGATGAATCCATATACATCCGTTCTCAATCGTGGCGTCCTCCAACGCCAGCCAGCACGTAACATAATGCTCAGGCTGAGTCGGGGCGTACCCGTTGTCTTGATGCCAAGGGAAGTCACGGTCCGCTTCCGGCCGTTTATATACGGATTGATCCCAGTACAATTTAACGTCAGGACCAAGCAAGGAGGTTGTGATATCGACCATCTTTTGCTGGGACGCGAAGGTTTTAATAGCGTCATCCTTCTGATTCAGAAGAACTGTGAAATTGATTTTCTTCGCTGTACTGATTCCGGCATGTCCTGATTTCACCAATTCGGCTTCCGATGCTTCATCAAGGATATCAATCCTTTTCGTCAAAGCATCTATTTCCTCGGCGCTGAATAACGACTCTAATATGATATATCCCTCTTGTTCATATTGCTTCAATTGATTTTCATTTAACATGCGGATCGCTCCTTTAGGTTTTTTCGTGATTTTGTTGCATATAGCTCATTTTTACTTTTCTTGAGTGTTGGCGATATTGACCAGGCGTTTGTTTAAACTCTTTAACAAATAACCGGCTTAAGTAGGCAGCATCTGAAAATCCACACTCTATAGCGATGATAGATAAAGGATCATCTGTACTTTCAAGCTTATATTTAACTTTCTTCAATCTCGTTTCCCTGACTAATTGCATCGGGGTGACCCCATAATCGTTCATAAAAACTCTGTCCAAATAGACAGGATGTAAGTGAAGTCTGGCGGCTAACCCCGATCTGGATAGTTTTAACTCGGAATGCTCTGTGATATAACGAACTAAACCATGAAACCGTTCATTGTCATTAGAAGTAATGAGATCTTTATCCGGTTCACTTGCCTTCTGGCTGTCGATTAGCAGACTTAACAGTGAGGTGGAATAGGCCAGTAAACTGTATTCACGAAAATCCGAATGCCCTTCTTGCCAAGTTTGGTTCATTAGTTTAAATAGTTGAACATACACATCACTTGCGGTTAAAGTGACGACCCAGCTTACCGGGAAATAGTACATGAAGTCCAATTTATGCATGACTTGAGCTTTGAAACCGAACCAAAGATGAGTCCCGGGTCCATTCGCGGTTTCTGAAAAAGGAGTGTTCGGCGGATGAACCATTACATCTCCGGTTTGTGCTGTCCTCGTAATTCCGTTAGTAACCGTAGTCACTTCGCCTCGAAGAACAAAGCTGACGATCCAGTAGGGATATATTTGATCTTTGACATTAAGCGATGAATACCCAGCCTCTTCAACATTGAATAGCTCAACCCGGAGTTGCTGGATGATGACGCCTGACCCTGGACTCTCTGCGTTGGGAGTCATCGTTTACCTCCTCTTGATTTCCATTGTAGAAAAAAAAATCTATACTAACAATTTACCATATCAACTTGTTATTGTACTTTTTCAACCTATCTCGCGCACAAAAAATCCCCGAAGATAAGTCATCGGAGATGATTATAGAATATTTGAACCCTATTCTCTAGCTAAGGACGGAAGGCACATCTGTACTCTTTGGCACATCGACGGATGCGGCACTCCGACTATGCACTGTCATGTTCAAACCGCCTTTAGGTCGTAAAGTGATGATAAATTCCGGCTTTACTTGCTGATCTTCCTCTAGATACCGAAACTCGTATCGCTGGGCAATTGTAGCCAGAATCAGCGTTGCTTCCAGCATGGCGAAGTGATTGCCGATACATACACGCGCCCCGCCGCCGAATGGAAAATAAGCGAATTGAGGGATCCCCTTCACCATGTCGTGATCAAAGCGTTCCGGACGGAATCTGTTAGGCTCCGGGAAATACTTCGGATGCCTATGCATTAAGTACGGGCTGACCGTGACCTCTTCCCCTTGCTGGATGAGATATTCGCCGATCTCCACATCTTCCGTAGCCTTTCGGCCGATAAGCCAAGCCGGGGGATAGAGACGCAACACTTCCCAAATAATGTTCTGCGTGTACCCCAACTTATCATAATCCTGCAAGGTCGGTTCCCGGCCGTCCAATACGCTTGCGAGTTCCTCCTGCAGCCGCTGTAACACTTCAGGATGCCTTGTTATTTCATAGAATGCCCATGTAAGTGTATTTGCCGTGGTCTCATGCCCTGCCAGGAAGATCGTCAGAATCTCGTCCCTCAGCTGTTTGTCGGACATCCCCGTCTGATCTTCGGCGTCACGCGCAGCCATTAATACAGACAACAAATCTTCCTTGGAGGCCTCTGCATCCGCAGTTCTTTCGCGTATAACATCATATATGAATTCATCCAAAATCCGGAGAGCCTCTCCGTAAATCTTGTTATCCTTTGTCGGTACGGAGAGCGGCAAATCAATGATAGCCCGCATTCGCTTTGTCACTTGATGCAGACAAGTATCCATAGGCTTTCCGATCTTGTCATAATTCGCAAAGACATCCATGCTGAACATCGTCTTCGTGATGACGGCCAATGCGATATTCAGCATGTCATGCTCGATGGAACGAGTCTCTCCGTCCTTCCAGTCGTCCAGGTAATGCGAAGGAATATCCACCATGTCTTCTGCGTATTTCTGAATATGAGTTCGGCTGAAGGAAGGTTGCATCATGCCGCGCTGCCGTTTATGTAATTCATGGTCGCTGGTGAGGATGCCTTCCCCGACGAAGGTCTTCAGCTTATCAAACACCTTGGGCTTCTTAAATGATTTCTGCTTCGTAACCAGAACTTCCTTAATCATGTCCGGGTTGGTAATCACATAATTGGGTTCACGCAATAACCGAATTTTCACAATGTCTTCGTAACCGCGAAGCTCTTCCATAAACAAGTCCGGTTGGCCAAAAAGCTGTTTCACATGACCGAGCAACCAATGGCCTTTAGGACTTTGGTTTGCCCGTATTGCGTTCGACATATAGGACCCCCTAGTCTAATTTTCTAAATGTTTCCATTCTATTATATAAGCGGATTTACCCGCCAGCAATACAAATAAAAAACGCTCTGCGAGGTTTCCGCAAAGCGTTTCACTTGTTTACATCATCTTGCCGTCTTTCGTCGGGTCGCCCATCATCATACTCACCGAAGCGCCCGGCATCATCATGCCCTTATCGTTAGGCATCATCGGCAAGTTATCGGCAGATTCGGATTCATTGCTTAGCTGAACCTCCGTTCCGAATTTCGGTGCCGCAAACGGAAGGTGGGTTCGCCCTCTGGCCAATATGTGCAGATGGTTGCCTGAATCTCCTTCATAAGGACCATCATGATCCCAAGGTACCCAGGAACGCCCGTTACAGTAATGACAAACATAGGACCGGCGATAACGGTCAGCTGTCTTGTTCGGGTAGGAACGATGGAACAGATGGGAGTGGAAGAACAGGATATCCCCCGGTTTCATCGGAACGGAAATCGCAGGCGGATAGTGCGCCACAATCTTGGATAAAGTGTTCACTTCATCATCGATATGACTCACATTGGCAACCGTTGGGAGATCGCCAAGAGGACCTTCCGAATGAGAGTGCGCAGCAGGATCCGTCGGATAGATCGGTTCGTGGTTTGAACCCGGTACTACCCAAAGGCATCCGTTGTCTTCATCGGCTTCTTCAAGCGCCATCCATGCTCCGATTAGTGAATCAGGTTGTGTGCGGATATAATAGGAGTCCTGATGCCACCCCTGTCCTCCGCGACCCGGCGGGTTGTGAAACAGCATCGATTGAAGCGCATAGACATCGGGTCCGATCAACGCTTCCAACACATCCAGCACACGCGGATGCAGCAACGCCCACTCTCCGGTTGCATGTTGCCGGGATAACATATGCACACGAGTTTGCTGCGCGAATTCTTCTTTCAGCGGATCTTTGCTGGCTTCCTCGGCCATTCTCCGTTCATGCTCTCCCGCTTTGTGCAATTCGACGGCCCAATCATGCAGTTTAGTTACATCCGCTTGCGATAACAGCCCTTCCACTTTCAAATATCCATCCCGATGATATTGCTTGTATTGCTCTACACTTACACTGTAACGGTCTTTGCGGATTGCGGTTTCGGTCTGTGTTTCTATGGAATGCAGCATAAGGAATCCCTCCATGAAGTTAATGATTATAACTTTATTCTGACGGATTCAGAAAAGGCTTACAATGGAGGGAATCGTTAATTTGATGTGTTTATTTGATCTTAGTCGGAAACAAACACAGATGTATTGATCGGATAGGGCAAATGCAGTCCTTCCACTGTTGCGGTGTTACGCAAATAAGGATCCGCATACCGCTCGCGGAATACGGTCGCAGGCATGCCTCGGAGTTGCTTGAACATTTTGGAGAAATGATGCTCATCCCCAAATCCCGATTCGTAGGCCACACGCTTCACCGTCCAGTCTTCCGTAATCAACAATTGCTCAGCCCGCCGGATTCGGCGTTCCAGTAACGCCTTCTTGGGCGTGATGCCGTAGATCTTGTGAAATTTGCGTGTGAAATGTTCATGCGTCCATCCCGTAATTTCAGCAATGCTTTCAATCGTAATGGGCAGATGCAGGCGGGATTCCATATGGGATATCGCCTTCTGAATAGGAGAAGGAATGTCGGGATGTTGCTCGTACTGCAGCAGGTCTGCTGAATCTCCCCATTCTTCCAATATAGCCAGCAGCACGACCCCGATTCGGCGTTGCCAGCTTCTTGGCTGTTGATGCGCGATTTGCAGCATCTGACTAAATAATACCGGCACAAGACTACCCTTTCGCAAAGGCAACAGGACAGGATGATCCAGCCATGTCTCATAGGAAGAATCACTAGCCATTAGTTCGTTCATCTCAAAATGAACATATAAATGCCTTACCGGCCCCCCACGGTCAAAATAGTACGTGTGCTCCTCGCCGGGCTTGGTAAACAAAAGGCTAGGCTTATCCAAGGTGTAAATTTGATCTTTAAAAGTATATGTTGTGCCATTGGCGGAAGGAAAATAAACCAGCTCGTAATCGCCTAACACGCGCGGCCCTAACGTGAAACCCGGTTTTACGATCATGTCGCCGACCGAATGCACCTGTGGCAGCATGTTGTACCCCTCCTCTCGAAACAGAACCAGTTGTAAAAAATTATACGTTCTGCATAAGAAAAAAGCCATCCGTAAGGATGACTTGTTCCCGACTATAGAAGAGATGACTTACCGGTTCATCCAGCCGCCATCTACGCAAAGAATGTGTCCGTTCACATAATCTGAAGCTGATGAAGCCAAGAATACGGCAGATCCGGCTATATCTTCGCCCGTACCCCAACGCCCGGCAGGAATACGGTCCAAGATTTGCTTGCTACGAACCGGATCGTCCCTTAATGCCTCAGTATTGTCCGTTGTCATATACCCCGGTGCAATTCCGTTCACGTTAACCCCCTTGGAGGCCCATTCATTAGCCAGTGACTTGGTTAATCCCGCAATGGCATGCTTGCTCGCCGTATAGCCGGGAACGAAGACGCCACCTTGGTACGACAGCATGGAGGCGATGTTAATGATCTTGCCTGAGCCTTGCTCCAGCATCTGCTTTCCCGCCAGTTGGCACAAGACGAACACCGAATTCAGGTTAACGTCCAGTACTTCCTGCCAGTCTTCGTAAGCATGTTCCGCCGCTGGAGTGCGGC
Organism: Paenibacillus swuensis; assembly: GCF_001644605.1. Taxonomy (NCBI): domain Bacteria; kingdom Bacillati; phylum Bacillota; class Bacilli; order Caryophanales; family Paenibacillaceae; genus Paenibacillus; species Paenibacillus swuensis. Next base: position 4,644,457 of record NZ_CP011388.1, read on the forward strand.
GAATGATGCCCGCGTTATTGACCAGAATGTCAATGCGGCCAAACGCTTCCAAAGTCTTGCCAATCACCTCTGGCAGGGCTTCACGATCAGACATGTCACATTGTATCGTCAGCGCTTGACGGCCCAATGCTTCAATCTCTTGCTTTACGGCATCCGCGGGGGTGTTGTTCGTAACAAGAGCTACATCCGCACCCGCTTGTGCCAAACCGACGGCGATGGCCCGTCCGAGACCGCGTCCCGCACCGGTTACGATCGCAATCCGCCCCGTTAAATCAAATATGCTCATTCTTCATGACACCTTTCAAAGGTTCACCGCACGGCATAGACTATGCTTTCGTACCTGCAAAGCTAAGCTCGAACGATAGAACCGAAATAGTTGCTGTATTTATCCATTAATTCTTCGTCGGCACCGCTGTCGGTAATCATGCAGTGCACATCGGACAATGCCGCAAACGTAATGAGCGCTCCCTTGTCGAATTTGCTGTGATCGGAAACGCAATAGACGGTTTTGGAACATTCCATGTAGACTTTCTTCAACTTGAGCAGTTCCTCCGTGAAGATCGTCAAGCCATACTCCGGATGGATCCCGGTGGTGGACAGAAACAGTTTATGTACATTCAGCCTGCGCACCCAATCATGCATATCATTGCCGATCAATAGGTTCTGATGCCGGTAACCCCCGGGCACGACAAGACGAATCTGTTCTTTGGCCGTGAGTTCGCGAATGATGAACAGATCGTTCGTAAGCACAGTCAACGGAGCATTCTTCAATCTTCTGGCGATTTCGAGCGTAGTGCTTCCGGCGTCCAAAGCGATAATATCGTCATGCTCGATCTGGCTCACCGCGTAATCGGCAATGGCTTCCTTCGCTTTTCGGTGCTTCGCATTAGGATATTGCAACGGAAAGAGGTTATCCTCCCCCTCCGTCATCATCACGGCGCCGCCATGTGTCCGTGACAGCAGGCCCTTCTCCTCCAGCTTCTCCAAATCTTCCCGAATCGTCTTCTCGGTTACGCCGTAGGTCTCACTTAACATGCTAACCCGCACACTCTTGTCCCGCTCCAAATCTTCCATAATCCGTCTGTGTCGTTCCGCTGCCAACATGTTTCCTGTTCTCCTATCTGACTACCATGATCATCCTGTTATTTTAGCGTATCCATAGGGACGATATCCATATCTTTAAATGTATAGTTCTCACCGGCCATCGACCAGATGAAGGAATAATTGCCGGTTCCCGCGCCCGAGTGAACAGACCATGGCGGAGAAATAACCGCTTGCTCATTGGCTACTACCAGGTGACGGGTCTCCGAAGGTTCACCCATGAAGTGAAACACACGTGATTCCGGTTTAACGTCAAAATACAGGTAAGCTTCCATCCGGCGATCATGCACATGCGCCGGCATCGTATTCCATACGTTGCCCGGCTTCAGGCAAGTAACACCCAGCATCAACTGGCAGCTTTGTACGCCGTCCGCGTGGATATACTGGTAGATGGTACGCTCATTGGAAGTTTCAATGGATCCCAAATGCAACGGATTGGCCGTTTCAACGGAGATTTTGCGTGTAGGATACGTCGCATGGGCCAAAGCGGAACAGATATATATTCTCGCCGGATTCGCGGTGTCCTTGCTTTGCAGCGTTACATTCTTTGCGCCCATACCGACATACAAAGCGTCCAAGCGGGACAGTTCATGTGTTTCACCGTCTACGGCGATCAGCGCTTCTCCGCCGATATTGAGCAGAGCCACCTCACGGCGCTCCAGGAAGTATTCTGTTTTCAACGCGTCACCCGCGGACAGCTCGATGGAGCCCTTCACCGGTACAGCGCCGCCTACGATCATACGGTCATAGTGCGTGTATGTCAGCTTCAGCTGATCTTCCACAAACAGCGATTCAATCAGAAATTCACTTCTTAAACGTTCCGTAGTGTAAGCTTTAACATCCGTTGGGTTGGTTGTGTGACGAATTTGCATAATAATCCTCCTATAATGTTCGTTTTTGTTTGTTTTAACCATAACACACTTAAAATGAACATTAAAGAACTTTTTTGCCTACAAAAAAGAGCAGGATTCGCCGGCTGATGCCTTGGACCTGCTCTCTGTTGCGGTTATACAATTTTAAATTCAGGTTTGACCTTCGTAAAGTCCGGATTATGGCCGGCAATCATTAAACCCATACCCCAGTCGAAGTGCGTGTTGACTGTCGGGTAATCGCTGGCATCGCGGCATTGAAACAGGATGTTTCTCCGGGTGCGGGAACTTTTATTGGACTCAGAGCCGTGAATGGTTAAATAGTTAAAGAACAACACATCCCCCGCTTCAGCCACGCAAGGAATACCGTCCGTAATGGGGTATTCTTTATGGTTCAGATAATAAGAGCCTACATGAGGCAATTCACCTTGGCGGTGGGATCCGGGTATGACCCGAAGACAGCCGTTCTCTTCATCCGCCCGGTCCAAATGGACACTTGCCGCCAACATGGAGTGGTTCTCATGCGGGAAATAAGGATAGTCTTGATGCATGGGGAAAGCGGCGCCGTTCTCGGGAGGTTTCACTAACATTTTGGAATGATGAAGTTGCACGTTGGGACCGATGATGCGGGTTAGGACCGCTTTCATGTTCGGATGCACGATGGCTCGGGTGAAGGCGGCATCATGGTAATGGACGTCATGAAATCCTTTCAGCACCAGCTTTTTGAGCTCCTCCTTAGGCAAAAAATCTCCTTGCCACGCATCGTTGCTGTCCAGTTTCGTCTGTGCAGCACGCTGGATAATCGCGTCTACCGCTTCTCTCATCTCTTCCACTTCCTGCGGGTTGAATACGCCTCTCACCAGTAAATACCCATTTTCTTTGTAAAATTCTACATCCTTTTCGGTAATCATGCCTACTCCTCCTCAATGACTCATGGGGCTATATCTTAAATATCCCTTGTTCCTGCCTCTAATTATAATTAAAATGAATAGAAGCTGTCTTTTCAGGAACATGACATTCTTTTGTACTATTAGGACATGATTTATGAGAGTAGGGATCAGAGGTATGTATTTATGCAAAGAAAGTGCCGATATTCTGAATGCCGCCCATACGGTCGTTACGGGGCCTTCGGCTAGTTTCCATATTCACTACTGGGGGATGAATGCCCGGCTGTTTGATAACCCTGTACATAAGCATTCGTTTTTTGAAATTTGCTATGTGTTGGAGGGTGAAGGGGTTTATACGGATGACGGTGTTGACCATATCCTGAAAGCGGGTACTCATTTCGTATCCCGGCCGGGCATAACTCATCAAATCCGCACACAGAAAGGGTTGTACATTGTATTTGTGGCGTTTGATCTGGATGAATCGAGTGCTGATGAATGGGTGCGGGAGGCATATCGAACGATAGCGGAGGATGCGAACGTGGTGGTGTATGACGGGGATGCATATGCTACGGCACATTTGTGGAAAACGTTGATGTTGCGGCATGAGGAATGCGGAAATGTGCCGCAGGCCGGGATGTCCCAGGTGGCTTATGCCTTGTTGCTCTCCTTTCTCGCTCTGTTCGGAAAGTCTGTGCCTTTACAGCAAACCGGACGACCCAAGAACACGAACCTACTCCTGCAGCAGGCCAAAATGTACATTCGCGACAATCTGTCTCAGCCTCTAAATTTACCGGGTGTCGCCCGTTATTTGAATGTGTCGGAGCGTCATTTATCGCGCCTGTTCGCTACGGGGATCCATGAGTCATTCACCCAATATCTGAACGGGGAACGGATTCGTCAAGCCTCTCATCTGTTGTTGACGACAGACTTGCCGATAAAGGAGATTGCCGAAAGTAGCGGATTTTCTTCGGTACATTATTTCTCTCGCCTGTTTAAGGCGCAGAAACAAGTCCCTCCCGCTTCTTTTCGGGAGGGAGTGCGTTAACCTTCGTATGCTTGCTTAAGGGCCTCAACTGCCTCCGCATTGCCGTCGAACTGGGGTTATGTCGTTAATCTGGCATATACACCAAAGAAGATCATGATTTCAGCAATAATGATGTAACCGGGTACGGCTAACCATAACGTGCATAGGAACATAATTCCCAGCAACCCCGCTAAAATCGCAAGATGAATCCTTCCCAGTCTTAGGTGGGCGTGCCGATATTTATGGAATACCAACGTGGTGGAAACGAAGTAAAGCGTTACCGACCCAAATATTAAGCCCACCATAAAACTGTAATTTAATTCCTCCAGAAATATTAAACGGATGGAAGCGGCAAGCATGCATAAGGAGATAAAGACAAACAAATGACCATAGATAATGATTTGTCCCGTAGTTTGTAGGGTTTTATTAACCTTTTTTTCGACATTATCAAAATATTGCCACCAAATCGCGATCGTTAATATAAACGTCATGACCGCAAAAAGCACGGACTGCCAGGTCCACGAGCCGGACTGCAATACAGCGAGTATACTAATCACCATTTCTCCAAGAAGGATCAGTGTAAACAGAGCAAAGCGTTCTAGCAAGTGATGCGTATGGATTGGGGTTTTCACCAGATGTCTTCTGCCCAGCAGCGGAAGCGCAATATCAACGGCAATCCCGGCGTACAAAGCCGCATATCGCAACCAAGAGTCGAACAACAGGGAAGAAGCTGAGATAACAAGTCCGATCCAGAATCGGCTACCAAGGTAACGTGCCGTTACTTTACGGTAGGATAATTCCTGACGACTTACAACTAAGTACTGAATGGCCGTCATGGCTCTTAAACCCACATAACCTATGAAGAATGCCGCATAATTCTGATCAAATTCAACGGACAGGCTGGCTGTCATGATTAAGGAGAAAAACAACTGTACAATCAGAAACATGCGATGGGATGTCCGATCCTCCCCGAACCGGTTAATAAAGAGGGATTGTCCAACCCATGCCCACCAGATTGGAATAATAATCAATATAAATTTCAGTAGATACTCAAGTGGGATATGGCCGTGATGAACATGCAGAAGAACATGGCTCGCCTTCGATACAGCTGCGACAAACAGTAAATCATAAAACAGCTCAAGCCAAGTCACCTTTTTCATCACAGAGGTAGAGACGGATTTGGGTTCCAATGGAGATTCAATTGTTTTGTTAATGTTGTTGTTCATGTTGGGCACCTCTAACACAGAATGATGGAATTTGCAATTAATGGATTTATATCCTTATGCACAAAACATTATAACATGTCCCTAAAGTCCATACTTCCTCTAAGTATGATCATAATCTGTATTTCTTTGAATACTTCATCGAATGACGGTATAATATTACTTTAATAAATGATTTTTCTACAACTTAAAGGAGGTGTACCTATCTGGTCCTCGGGCTTGGATAGGAATTATTGTTGAGTGATCCATTACCCATTTGGTTAAGCTTGTCTGTTGTACTCATTCTTGTGTTATTAAATGCATTCTTCGTTGCTGCCGAATTTGCACTTGTTAAGGTCAGAAGCAGCCGGATTGACGCCCTTGCGGATGAGGGAAACCGGAATGCCAAATATACTCAGAAGATTCTGAATAATCTGGATGCTTATTTATCCGCTTGCCAATTGGGAATTACGCTTGCCTCGCTGGGATTAGGCTGGGTGGGTGAACCCGCGGTTTCAAGTATGCTGGAACCTCTGTTCAGTAAGCTTGGACTTAGTGATGTGCTGTTGCATACGGCATCCTTTCTAGTCGGGTTTATCGTGATTACCATCTTCCATATCACACTTGGCGAACAATTCCCCAAAACTTATGCGATTCGTAAAGCTGAGGATGTTTCGATGTTATCAGCCGGTCCCATGGTTCTAATGTACAAGATCATGTTTCCGTTCATCTGGATGTTAAACGGAATATCCAATTGGATGTTAAGGCTTTCCGGGATTGAACCTACCGCGGAGCATGAACAAGCCCATACGGAAGAAGAAATTCGCATACTGATGAAAGAAAGTAACAAGAGTGGTTTCATTGATAATAATGAAATGAAGCTTGTCAATAATATATTTAACTTTGCTGAAACAACCGCGCGAGAAGTTATGATTCCCAGGACTGAACTGGTATGTTTGTATCTGAATAATTCTTACGAACAACACCGCGAGCTTGCCTTGGAAGAAATGCATACCCGTTATCCGGTATGCGAGACGGATAAAGACAGTATTATTGGTTTTATCCATATCAAGGATTTGTTGAAATACAACGATATTGAAGATATTCGCACCATCATTAGGCCCATCACCAAAGTGCCTGAAACGATGCAGATCAGCGAGCTTCTGAAGCTTATGCAGAAGAAGAAGACACAAATGACGATACTGATTGATGAATATGGCGGGACTTCGGGACTGGTTACGGTGGAAGATATTATCGAAGAAATCGTAGGCGAAATTCAGGATGAATTCGATGAAGAACGACCGAGTATTGAAATTAAAACCGATAACACTTATTCCATTGACGGCTTGCTATTGATTGATGTCGTTAACGATCACTTTGGATTTGATATCGATACCGAAGATTACGATACGATTGGCGGTTGGGTGTATTCTCATGTAGAACTTCCCCCCGATAAAGGGAAAACAGTAACTTATAACAAAGAATATCAATTCACGATTGAAGAAACCGACAATCTGCGCATATCCCGGGTTCGCCTGAGGAAACTGGATGAGAAGCCGGTTTTGGAACCCTCGTTGGAATCATAAAACATGAAGAAACCGCCAATACATGTTGGCGGTTTCTTTATTTCAACGCTGTGATTCACGGGACCTGGATGACCACACAGCCTTTTTTGTGTCCTTTATCCACATATCGATGAGCTTCAGGCACTTCCTCAAGGCGGTAGTGCCGGTCAATGACCGCTCGAATCTTTCCCTGTTCCACAAGCTCTTTCAGAAATATTAAATCTTCGGTTCGTTCCTTGGCAATCCCTTGCCCGTCTACAGTCAAGTATTTGCCGTTCGGCGATAACGCCCTCTTGCAGTTCGCTTTCGTGATTTTTCCGACAGCGTCAAAGATGATATCGTAAAGATTTCCGTTTCGAGTAAAATCCTCTTTCGTGTAATCAATAACGGAATCAGCCCCCAAAGATTTTACTAATTCGAAATTAGCGCCACTGCAGACCGCCGTAACTTCCGCCCCGTAATATTTGGCAAGTTGAACCGCGGATGTACCTACAGCTCCGGAAGCCCCGTAGATAAGCACTTTATGCCCGTTCCCGATATTCCCTTTTCTAAAGAAGTGTAATGCCGTAGTCCCTCCAAAAGGAATGGTTGTTGCCTCTTCATAGGATGCATTGACCGGTTTTAGCGCAATACGTCCGTTTTCAGGAATACAAGTATACTCCGCATAACCCCCGCACCGCATCCCAGTCAGAGCAAACACTTGATCCCCCTTCTTAAATCGCTTCACAGCTGTGCCTGTCGAGACTATTTCTCCTGATAACTCCACTCCGAGTATAGGGTTTCTTGGTTTTCTGATCCCTAAGACGAGTCGCATCGGGATCCAGAACAAGAGTGGACTCTGGAAACCGCGAATTCTGCAGTCCCCGGATGTTACCGTTGTGGCATGAATCTTTACCAGCACCTCATGGTCCTTAGGAACCGGTTGTGCTACCTCGCTAAACCTTAGTACATCAGGTGTTCCGTAACTCTCGCACAGGACTGCTTTCATAAGCTTCATGAGCTTCCTCCATTTTGGGAATGATTAAAGTTCGACCGTTCAGGTACTTTCTTATATATGAAGGAGTTTCGCGGGCAATGTGTGAAACTTATCGTTACTGCTTACAACGGCTTATTGGGGTTCTATAAAGAAAACCTCGGTAATCGATAAATTGAAGGCCAAGGAAATACGGAATGCCAACTCGAGGGAAGGTGAATACTTTCTTTTTTCAATAGCTACTATCGTTTGTCGTGTTACGCCCACATGATCAGCCAGCTGCTGTTGGGTCATTTCATTATGGTCAAAACGTAATCTGCGTATGTTATTGCTGATCATTAATTTATCCACCTTAGACTCCTCTCCGATAAAGTTACAGTTGCGTAGTAACGCCGATAATCTTGGACACAAATCCTGAGAGAAACAACATCATGAACATCAAGGAAGGGGATAAGTCCATAAGCAAAGCCGCCATAGCAAGAACAAAGCCAATTACAAACACGTAATGCGAATTCCTTGTGGCTCTTACTATAAAATCCAAATGTGCATATTGTGCAAAATAACGAAACATAATGCTTTTTTTCTAAAAGTAAAGTAATTTAAGCTAATAGTATATGACAACATACATCATGTCAAATATATTTTACATTTGAATAGTGTTTACTGCAAAAAAATAACCATCCCGAAGGATGGATATTTCTATATTATTTTTTGCCGCGAGCCGGGGGAATACTTTGAGGATTGTTAAACACATTCTGCGGATCATACTTAGCTTTAATTTTCCGTAATCTTGCGTAGTTTGATCCGTAATAGACAGGTCCGGAGTTTTTAATGCCTTGGTCTGGAACGTTGATATAGGAACCTACGATATAAGATTGCAGCTTCTTCCTTGTGTTCCGGGTTAAGGCAATATTTCTCGCTGCATGAGACGGCTTAACCCATGATGAGTTCCATTCTACATAGAATTTCGGGTTACGCCAGAAGAAAGCAGTCGCTTTAGGTGCGATCCGTTTAATGGCACCACCCCAGTTCAGGAAGAAGAAGCCTGCCGGCGTTCCTCCCTCCGCTTTTTCCAGAAACTCGCGCATCGCTTTATAAGCTTGATCCGGGAATGGACGCATGCCAAATCCGCTGGAGAACTGGTTGCTGAACTTTTGGGGTAAAATGGGATCGGGGGCTAACAGAAACTTCGTAGCTTTAATGTATGGCAGATACAGGATCGTTTTTTTAGTAGGCGTCCCGACGCTTAGAATAGGTTCTAATTGGCGCAGTGCTTCTGTTTTCGATCCGAGATACAGCCCCAGCATGCTGACGTTTCCGCCTTTTTTGGGACCGACACTTAACTCGCTGCCCAATTTCGTACTGGCGTTAGGCGCCCATACTTGCCATTTCTTCACCACTTTCTCGAATTGCTCCCATGGCCAGGTAATGCTGAATACGGTAGCTTTGTTTGGAGCCCGCAGCACTTTGAATTTATATTTGGTGTAAACCCCAAAATTGCCTCCGCCTCCGCCTCGGGTGGCCCACAACAGATCGGAGTTGCGTTTTTTGCTGGCACGGATGACCCTTCCCTTAGCATCAACCATCTCCAGACCGATCAGGTTGTCGCTGATAAGCCCGGTCGTTCTTTGGAGCGGACCGATCCCTCCGCCAGGTGTAATTCCGCCGATCCCAACCGTTGGACTGTCGCCAAACGGAGCGATAAAGCCTTGGCGCGCCAACTTATCTACGACTCTTCCTACCCGATTTCCCGTCCCCACCACAACAGTTCTGCATTTTTTATTTAACTTAATTTTCTTCAGATCACTAACGTCAATAACCAGGCCTCCGTTAACTTGCGAAAGGTTGGTTTCCAGAGCATGTCTTCCGCTTCGTGGCCGGATGGGTACGTTATTTTTGCGCGCCCATTTAATAGCATTCGCTACATCGATCGTTTTTTGAGCAAAAACAAATACTTTAGGAAATCTGTCGGTATGCGGATCCCAATTCTTACGAGCTGCTTCATAACCAGGATCTCCTTTAAAGATGACTCGCCCGGTAAGCTTCGTTGATAATTTCAAATATCCCAACCCCTTTAAGTAGTGACTACACTATAGACCATATAAAGCACAATCTATCTTATGTAGGGCACCCGTGCAGGGATTGGGCCAGTGGATGAGTAGTTATGGATAATATGCTATACTACCTCCATTAAATAAATTCGTGAGGTCTAATCATGGCTCGATACAAAAAAGAACAAACCGAACAAATTCGCGAAGAAAGAAAAGATCAAATCTTAAGGGCAGCCTTACAAGTCTTCGCTGAATACGGCATTGAGGGCACCAAAATGAGTATGATCGCTAAGGCTGCCGGACTCAGCCATGGACTTATATATCATTATTTCGAATCAAAGGAGGAAGTACTAACCGAATGTTTTCTGTGGGCAACGGATGGTGCTGAGCAAATGATTGAAGAAATTCACTCCTCGTCCGCAGCTCCCTTAGAAAAAATAACTCATTTCACCCGATCTGCTCTTACTGCGGGAAGTCATGAGGTGTTTCGGCTCATTCAAAGTTGCTTAACCTATCCGAACTTAGATCAAGAGTCACAAAAGTTGATTCAGCGTACTGCCGAAAAGTATGTCCAGCTGTTAGTGCCCATATTTGCGGAAGGACAACGCCGGGGTGAAATCGTTGAAGAGGATCCTGACAAGCTGGTTAACTTGTATTTAACGGTTTTATCCGGTCTGATTGCAGAAAATGCTGCCGGGCTGAATCAACATCTAGATTGGACTATTCGCATGCTCCTAAGGATCATTAAAGAATAAGAACCTGTGCATTATAAATCAGTCTCGGCAACGAGGCTTTTTTTGTTGACAAAAGTCGGTTCCACCCATAAGATATTATTGACTGACTAAGTTAATCAATAATAATTTGAGGGCTAGGGAGGAGATCTGCTGTGAGGAGCAACTACGAGAAATCGAATCCGTCGACGAAACCGAGCCGGCTTTCCGTTGTAGAAAGATCGCTTGCCCCAGACTTAGGGCGAGGATTCATGCTGATGCTGATCATCATTGCACACGCGCCGGTATACTTGTTTTCGTCTGAGCACTTTATGTTGACTCGACCGCTTGGGGAGAATGCGCTGGACAATATCGTTAATTTGATCGGTCTGCTGTTCGTGGACAATCGTGCTTATCCCATGTTTGCCGTATTATTTGGTTACGGTCTTGCAACTATGGTAGCTAAACAGATGGATCGGGGCATGTCGGAAAAGCAAGTGAAGCGTTTGCTTCAACGTCGTTCGTTGTTATTAATCGCATTTGGATTCTTACACCTCATTATCATCGGGGGAGCGGACATTTTAGCTACATATGGCGTGGCCGGACTCCTCTTCGGATGGCTGGTCTTTAAAGATGGCCGTACGCAGTTACGCATCATCCTTGTGCTCGGACTCTTGTATTTGATTCTGATCCCGACCGTTTGGATGCAGCTCTTCCCACTAATGACAGGAGAGGAGCTTGACTTGGGTCTGACAGCTTCCCACACGTACCTTCAGCTCGCCGAAGAACACGCTTTGGCGTTTCCGATATTTATTCTGTTCAATTTACTTCTCTATCCCATGGTGCTGATTATCGTTGTCGGGATCTGGTCCTCTCGAAAACGTTGGCTCGATAACCCGCGACAATACCATGTACAGCTTAGGCGTATGGCTGCCGGTGGAATCGGTATTTCTGTAATTGGAGGCTTACCCTATGCACTAGTCGGTGCGAACGTCTGGAGTCCGCCCTCCGGATGGGTTAGTTGCTTCTTTATCCTTCATATCATTACCGGCGCAGCCGGAGGTTTGGGATATACTTCGCTGATTGCTCTCATTAGCGATGCGGTGAGACACACCGTGCCAAAGATGACCGGGTGGCTGGCGTCTGTCGGGAAGCGATCATTGACGTTTTACATTTACCAGGAAACGATGCTCGTCCTCCTGCTATCCCCTGTTGCCCTTGGGCTCGGAGGAACGATAGGCAGCGCAGGCGCATTTGTCCTTGCGGTGATCATCTGGTTGTCCGGAGTTGGCATTGCGGTTTGGTTGGAAGAACGTGGATGGAATGGCCCCGCAGACGCTTTATTGAGAAGGCTCGTCTACAGACAAGAACGGTGAATTTAACTGGTGAGTGGATTAGCCTGCTCATTTCCTATGATTTCTTGAATATGCAATTTCACATTTACTTCAACCCTATCCCTTGTTACGACTATATTATTGATCAATACCCCTAACATCATCTTTTGTTTTTCGAGTGGAGAGTTTTTATAGACTTCTTTCCAGACAGGGATATGTTTTCTTAACATCTCCATCTCATCAACTTCTACTTTCATTTCCTTTACTTTTATTTGAAGATTTGATAGCTTACTGCTTTCTTCTGTTATTTCATTATTTTTTTGATCAATAAGGGTATTTAGTAGTTCGGCTTTAAATGAACTTTGTCCCATAATTGATTTTGGCACTTCGGATGTGAGAGCGAATAATTCCTTGTATTTCTTTTCAATTTCATTTTGTAACCTTCTTAACTCTTGAGAATCACCATCTATGTTATTCTTGTTGAATGATTCAATTTCTGTTTTTAAGTTAATTTGTTTCAATTCATCTAAAAAAATATCAAGCTCTTCCAGGACAATTTTTTCAATTTTGTTAGGTGAGTATATGGTTTGCCCATTGCATATTTTACCACTAGCTTTTCCGCTGCACCTATATTTTGGAGATGTCCATATTTTCTTTGTCCCATCGACCAATGTGTATGTTTTACGATTATATGTTGTTGTTAATGGAGCACCACAATGACCACACTTTGCCATACCTACAAAAAGTAAAGGGCTCTTTGTTATTTTCTTTGGTTCATCATTACTATTCTGAGTTTTTTTATTTGGGGATCTTTTGCTTCTAGACTGCTGAACCCTATCCCATTTATTCTCAGGAATAATTACTAATTCAATAATTTGTTTTTTTGACACAACCCAATCTTGCGGTTTTTGCATACTGAATACACCCATGTCACTGGTTCGTTTCCCATATGTAGGATATCCTTTATAAACAGGATTTCTAAGAATAAAATTAATCACTCCAGCTGACCATTGTCCGCCATTAGGAGCTGCAACAAAAGGCACTCTTTCGTTATTCATGTATTTTGCTATTCTATTACTGCCAAATCCATATTCATCAACGTAAGTATATATTTCATCAATAATCTTAGCTTCATCAGGTTTGATCACGGGCTTCATTAATTCTTTACCTTTTTTATTCTTGATACCAGATTCAATTAGTTTATAACCGAAAGCTGCTCTGCCACCTCTAAACAATCCATCCTCAGCCATCTGGGTGTGATTCTCCCTTACCCTAATAGACGTATTTTCACTCTCACCATTTGATTGCCAAAACCGTATATAGTTCTTTAACTTATCAGAGTAATCATCAAATTTTTGTTGTCCTTCTTGAGTTGACCAAAGTTCAACACCTTTTTCATTAAACCAGTTCATTATTATAGGCATTTCGTCATCCCTTCGTCCTAACCTGTCAAACATAAATACTAGTAGTATATCGTATAGACCGTCCTCTGCATCTAATTTAGCTTTTTGAAGCTCTCCTCTTTTATTAACTGAAACTCTATATCCAGATACTCCTTTTTCTGTATATTCCTTAACAAGAGTCCAGCCTTGCTTATCAACAAAATCTCTACATGCCCTTTTTTGCATAGGCATATCATCACCAAGAAGTTGTGCTCTTGTAGAAACTCTATACAAACAAGCAACCCTCTTATTTACTAATTCATTCTTGGGTGTTATCGCTTCCATATAAAACCCTCCGATTACGTTATAATAACTACCATAATTCTAGCAAATTTTAAATATATATGTAATTATATTTATGTTGCATTTGCAAATAACAATATGTATACTAATAAAGTCGATCAGAATTACGGGGAATTAGCTCAGTCTGGGAGAGCGCTTCGCTGGCAGCGAAGAGGTCAGGGGTTCGAGCCCCCTATTCTCCATAACTAACATAAAAAAGACCTTCTAATAAAGAAGGTCTTTTTTATGCATTCATTCTGCGCTTCCCACAGCTATTTCCCGTCCAACAGACCCTTACGGTCCATAATCGCAAGCAACCGATAAAAGCTAAAGCTTCCCGCGCCCGTTGTAATCAGCTTGCTTTTCAGCGCTTTATCCACCGCGGCTTTAGCCCAAGAAGGCACCTCCTGCATATCCTCCCTGCCCTCCAAAGCCTGTACACGCACCTCAAGATCCGGCGCAGCTTCCAATTCCTTCACCCGAGCGGTCAGCTCGTCAATTTTCTTATTCAATTCATTCAGCACGCGAATGACCTCCTCATCGAATTGATACAGATTATACACGCTTATCAAGTTCTGCAACTTGGTCGGATATGCGGGGTCTGTGGCGTACCCGGCTCTGTACAATGCCTGCGTTTGCTCTACCGGTGTTGAGGCTGTACGCACATGATAATAGCGCGAGTTGTGAAACAACAGATCCTGGTCGCGAAATCCGTCGTCAATCGTATCATAAACACGCCAATTAGCGGTTACATTATTTACGCGGGTTCCGTTATAAACTTCCCAGGTCTTGGTCGATATCGTTCGACCGTCCCAGAAGGCATTCGGCTTGCCCCTGCCTGCTTTAAAACCAACAAGGTTATTCCAGCTATGAATGGTGGCTCCCGTCTCCAGTAACGCTTGAGCTACACGTACGGATGGAAATACGGGTGAACCCTCTAGACGCAACCGGACGGCAACCGGGCCTACAAACGCGATGAAAGCCTGTTGCTTTGTTGCCATAAGGCACCTCCTCATCATGATGGTCATTAAACGATGTTGCTGCGGAAACAAGATTTACGATAGTTTATGCATCCGGATGGGACGAAGTCTCCGTAGTTTGTCTCCTAGCCAATAGCCGTTTTTTGGCCGATGAAGATTTTCTTAAAGCATACCAAGATTTAATCATCGCGCACATGAGCAAAAAAGCCTTTCTTCCCAGGTACATTACCCAAGAAAAAAGGCCTAGCTTTCGGACGCCTACATCGAATCCATCGGATTTTTGCCAAGCAGACTCGTTAATTCCTTCATAAACATATCGATATCCTTGAACTGTCTGTATACGGAAGCGAAGCGCACATAAGCCACTTCATCCACCGGGTACAATTGAGCCATCACCAGCTCCCCGATGCTTCTGCTTTCAATCTCGGCATGCGCCGTGTTACGCAAATCCTTCTCGACTTCCGAGACGATGACTTCCAGTCTCTCGACAGAAACCGGACGCTTTTCGCAGGCCCGGATTAATCCGCGCAGCATTTTGTCCCGAGAAAATTCCTCACGGCTTCCGTCTTTCTTAATCACAATAAGCGGCGTTTCCTCAACGGTCTCGAACGTGGTGAAGCGGCGCTGACATTTCTCGCATTCCCTGCGGCGCCGAATGGACTTGTTATCGTTCGCCGGACGGGAATCCAGCACTTTCGTGCCTGCATTGTCACAATGAGGACATTTCATAAAGGTTAACTCCTTCACCTTGCTCAAAGTATTTAGAATGGACCCGTCGGATTTCCATGCATTCCCTGATTGTAAGCCAAGCTTATCGAACATAATACTACTACCATATGAAAAGGAGGTGAACACACATGGGATCAGGATCATCAAGAACTAACGATTTGGTAGTACCACAAGCGAACCAAGCTCTGGAACAACTGAAATACGAAATCGCTCAAGAATTAGGTATCCAAGTACCAGCAGACGGATACTACGGTAACATGGCAACACGCGATACTGGTGCGATCGGAGGTCACATTACTCGTCGCTTGGTAGAAATCGCACAACAACAATTGGCCGGACAATATAAATAATTACTCAGCACTAAGGTCGGAGAACCGCGTGAGCGGTTTTTCGGCTTTTTTCACATATACGAAAAAGATCGCTTATAAGCCTTCGGCTTCCTGCTCCGAATAAATTTTCTTATATTTATTATAATAATAAACGACACGTTGTACATAGTGCCTTGTCTCACCGAAAGGGACCGCGTCCAACTGCTCCAGGCTGCCGTCCCAGTTGCCGCTCTTGAGCCATTTCTTAACATTGCCGGGTCCGGCATTATAAGCTGCGATGACAGCTATTTTGTTATAATCAAACTGGTCGTAGAGCGAACGGATATACCACGCCCCCACCTCTATATTCACATCGGCCCTGTTGTCCAACTCGTGAATCGTATACTTGGAGTAATCCGCTTTCTGGATAATCCAATTGGCGGTATCCGGCATAATCTGCATAATGCCCACAGCGCCCTTGGAGGACTTCGTGTCCGTCTTGTAATTACTCTCCACCCGTATAATGGCGGCAATCAAGTAAGGATCAACCTTGTAATTCTGTGAGCTTACTATGATATCTTCGCGATAATGAATGGGATACACCCAACGATCCAGCCAGCTTGTCCCTGCAAAAAGAATCCACATCACACAAACCGCAATAATCAAGGCCGCACCAATACCTGCTTTCCATACGACAGAGCCTGTATTCATAAAGTCAGTCCCTTTCGTTGCCAGAACGCTTCTAGCTGTTTCTCCGTTTCTTGCAGGCTTTCGCTGTTATCGATGACAATGTCCGCTTTCGCTTTCTTATCTTCAATCGGCATTTGCGAGGCTATTCTCTGCCCGGCCTGCTCCCTTGATAGCTTGTCCCGAAGTATGAGACGCTCTAATTGAATTTCTTCCGGCACATAGACCACCATAACTTCATTGAACATGTATTCCAATCCGGATTCGTACAACAAAGGAACATCCACCACAACCAATCGTGTCGGCTCGGCGGCCTCCTGCTCGGCCATCCTCGTTCGCATCAGTGCTCGAATCGGCGGATGCAACAACCCGTCCAGATCCTTTCTTGCCAATGCATCAGCAAAGATAATCCCGCCAAGCTTCTTGCGGTCCAAATTGCCGTCAGGCAGCAAGATTTCGTTACCAAAGCGTTCAGCGACTTCACGGAGCACAGGACTCCCGGGAAGAACCACTTCCCTGGCGATCAAGTCCGCGTCAATAATATGCGCGCCCCTAGCTGCCAGAAGGGCGGCGACGGTGCTTTTGCCCGTTGAAATCCCGCCCGTTAAACCGATATTCATTTCTATAGCAGCTCCTTAAGGTTCACATCAATTTAAGTAATCCCATGAGTATTAATATGCATCCAGGGATGAAAGAAATTCTTCGAATCCAAGCGGCATCGGAGAAAATAAATCCCACACGCAATCCGCAGTAAATGAAAGTCCCGCTGGCCAGTGCGATCAACCCTGAAGTAATTATAGGGTGAAAGCCGACCAAGGCAGCACCAATTCCCGCTCCCAAGGCGTCTAGCGACAAGGCAATTCCAAGTAAGGTGGCTTCGGAAGCGGATATGTTACCGGATCGGTCTATGTCTGCTACCGAGGGCTTCCGCAAAATCTGAATAATGATGCCAAGTCTCTTGAGCTCCACATGCAAGACGGTTTGCTTCTCAGCATCCACATCACCAGCGGGTGTGGGAGGACCGGCGGCAGGCTGAATGTCGTCTGTTTTTTGCATCGACATTTGGATCAAAGACCAGACGCCTAAACCCAATAAAATGGAAGCCCCGACCACTTCCGCGGTCATGGGAGTAATCCACTGCAGAACCAGCACGCCGACCTGCATGGAAATGAAAATAATAAGTCCTGAGCAAACGGAAATAATAATGATGGACAATAACGGGATACGGATTTTCCGCAATCCGTACATGACACCCACGCCGAATCCGTCCATACTGACGGCAAGCGCAAGCAAAGCTAGCGATAGAATAGGGAACAGCATGTGAGTCTCCTTTCTTGTGACGGCAACTCGTGCTTCCTATTCTATGGCAGCGCCCAGATATGGGTGCATGTACTTTATTTAAGTGTCCTTATGCAAACGCTTCGCTTTCAAAGGCTGACATTTCGCGCAATAATGCGTTCCGCGGCCTCCGACTACACTTTTCTCGATGACATGGCCGCATCTGTGGCAAGCTTCGGCTTTCCTTCCGTACACTTTCAACTGATGCTGGAACATCCCCATTTCACCTTGACCGTTCACATATGATTTAATGGATGAACCGCCCGCTTCCACAGCTTCGCTCAAGGTTACGACAATCGCTTCATGTAACCGTCGCTTCTCCTCTTTCTTCAGGGACTGGATTTCCCGTTCCGGGTGAATACCGGCCATGTGCAGCGCCTCATCCACATAAATGTTACCGATGCCTACAACGTATTCCTGATTTAACAGGAAAGGTTTGATTTTCGTCGAACGCTTTCCTAGTTTAGCCTCGAACGATTCAAACGTAAACGCTTCATCCAAGGGCTCCAAGCCCAGCTTCATCAGCGGGGGAAGCGTGAATTCCTCACCGGGATCAAACAAATGCATGGTTCCAAACTGTCTGACATCTTTATATCTCAATTCCGTACCGTCGGTAAAATGGAATATGACATGTGTATGCTTCTCAATCGGCTCGTCCGCCCGATACAGCCCGTAGCGGCCTTCCATGCGAAGATGGGAGACCAAGACGCTTTGATCCAGCAGAATGCGCAGAAATTTCCCTCTGCGTTCGACCGTGCGGACCGTTTGGCCCGTCAGTACGGCATCGAACAGCTCCGCCTCACGCGGTCGCTGCAGGATGCGCGGCAAATGAACGGTTACCCGTGCAATTTCCTTGCCGGTAATCAGTTGATTCAGTGTTCTTCGAACGGTTTCTACTTCCGGTAATTCCGGCATGAACGATCACCTCGCCTAACATTATAACAGATATGGAAAGAAAAAAAGGCGAAGGCTTACTTCGCCTCCTGCCAATTATCCCCGTAGCTTACGTCCGCTTTGAGCGGAACGCTCAGCTCCAATGCTTGCTCCATTTCTTCAGGTACAAGCTTCTTCATAAGCTCCAACTCTTCCGGCGGCACCTCGAATACCAACTCATCATGCACCTGAAGCAGCATTCGGCTTCTCAGGTTCTCAGCCTTCATTCTGGCGGCTACGCGAACCATCGCCAGCTTAATGATGTCGGCCGCCGTTCCCTGAATCGGCGTATTCATGGCGGTCCGCTCGGCGAAGGAACGCAGATTGAAGTTCGATGCCTTAATTTCCGGTAAATACCGCCTTCGTTCCAGCAACGTGGTCACATATCCGTCTTCCCGCGCCTGCTTGACGACGTCATCCATATATTTACGAACACCTTGGAAGACGGCAAAATATTGCTCAATAAACTGTCCCGCTTCCTTGCGGGTAATATGCAAATTCTGGGATAGGCCGTAATCGCTTATGCCGTAAACAATTCCGAAGTTAACCGCCTTCGCCTGACGGCGCATGTTGGCATCCACGGCGGATTCTTCCACGCCGAATACGTCCATAGCCGTTTTCGTGTGGATATCCAGCTCCTTAATGAAGGCTTCCTTCAGATTCTCATCCTGCGATATATGAGCCAGCACCCTCAGCTCGATCTGAGAATAATCCGCGGCCAGAATGAGCCACCCTTCCTCAGAAGGCGTGAATACTTTGCGGATTTTGCGGCCTTCCTCCAAGCGAATCGGAATGTTCTGCAGATTCGGAAATTGAGAGCTTAGCCGGCCTGTAGCGGCGATCGTTTGGCGGTAGTAGGTGTGTATTTTGCCGGTATCCTGACGAACCTCTTTCAACAACCCTTCCACATAGGTGGAAGCGAGCTTGGCCAATGTGCGGTAATGTAAAATCTGACGGACGATTTCGTGATATGGCTCCAGTTTCTCTAGCACTTCGGCATCGGTGGAATAACCGGTTTTGGTCTTCTTCACGACAGGCAGACCCAGTTTATCAAATAGAATCTCGCCCAGCTGTCTCGGTGAATTAATATTGAAAGGGCCCTGCGCAAGCTCGTAAATCTTGTTCTGAAGGTTGTCAATCTGACTGCCCAGCTCAAGTCCGTATTGCTTAAGACCTTCGACATCCACCCGAATGCCCTTCAGCTCCATATCCGCCAACAGCGCGGAGAGCGGAAGCTCCAGCTCATAGAATAAGCGGTTCATTCCGCCCTCTTCCAACTGGCCTTTCTGGGCGTCAGCAAGTTTATAGGCCGTGGCTGCTTTACGGCCGAGATATTCCGCAAGAATGCCGAGCTCAGGCAGTTTGAATTTGGCTCCTTTACCGAAGACGGTCTCATCCGAGGGTAAAGCCGGAAGTCCATATTTACGAGCCTGCTCGCTCATTTCGTAGTTGGTTTCCGTCGGATCGAGCAAATAAGCGGCGAGTTGCGTATCGAACGTAACCCCGGCCAAGACGATGCCCTGCCATGCCAACGCCACTTCAGCTTTGTGCGCATCGAAGATTACTTTGGGTTTGGAGCTGTCCGCAAACCACTCCCGAATCGGTGCCGCATTGTCGCTTAGGAGGAGGTCTACGGGTGCATAGTAGGCTTGTCCCTCACCTGTATAGAAAGCCGCGCCGACCACGGCAGCCGCATGGGGATTCTCCCCCACCGCTTCCACATGAATCGCCTGCACAGCCTGCAGCTGCTCTACAAGTTCCGTCAAATTAGACTCATTCAAGGCGGTTACGTTCAGTTTCTCTTGTTCCACTTCGTTCATTTGCTCGATCTGCGGTAAATTCAACCGCTCGATTAACGATTTAAACTCCAGTTTCGTAAACATTTCGGCGAGTGATTGAGGCTGGTAACCTTCATATTGTAAAGAGGACCATTCGGTTTCCATCGGCACTTCCCGATGAATCGTGGCAAGACGCTTGCTCATCCGCGCGTCTTCCGCGTGATTCACGATTTTCTCTTTCAGCTTGCCCTTCATTTCTTCCGCGCGGTCCAGCACCTGCTCCACGGTTCCGTATTCATGCAGGAGCTTTAAAGCGGTCTTCTCGCCCACACCCGGAATGCCCGGGATATTATCCGAGGTATCGCCCATCAGCCCTTTAAGATCAATAATTTGTTCAGGCAACAGGTTGTACTTCTCTTTAATATAAGCCGGATCATACAACTCCACTTCGCTAATCCCTTTGCGGGTCAGCGCTATCGTAACATGTTCCGAAGCGAGTTGAAGCATATCTTTATCGCCCGTGACGACTATGACTTCTTTCTTCTGCTCGTCCGCCACACGCGTTAGTGTTCCTATAATATCGTCCGCTTCATACCCTTCCAGCTGGAATTGAGAAATGCCGAACGACTTTAACAACTCTTTAATTACCGGAAACTGCTCCGATAATTCAGTCGGCGTCTTCTCGCGGCCGCCCTTGTATTCCTGGTAGCCTTCATGACGGAACGTAATCTTCCCCGCGTCAAAAGCGACCAAAAAATGCGTCGGTTTCTGTTCATCTATAAGTCTTAACAACATTGTCGTAAAACCGAAAACCGCATTGGTGTGCAAACCTTTGGAATTGCTAAGCAACGGCAACGCAAAGAAAGCTCTGTAAGCGATACTGTTCCCGTCGATAATGACTAATTTATCCATCGTGCACCTCACATTATTCCATATTCCTGATATCTTCATCATATCATAGTAGTGACAAGTTACGAAATCTTAGTGAAGGTAAGCTATGTCGGTAAATACTAGATCGGAGGCGTATGCAATGACCGGCCCTCAAGCTCAAACCCTCTTTACCCCCGAGGTGAAAAAAGTCGTCCTGTTTCAGTTGAACGGGACTTTGCTCGACACGGAAGCTACCTTGCGCGCTTGCTTACTGGAAGCTGTTGCGGAGTGGACCGGACGCTGGGCTAGCGACCCTGACCGGTCTGAGCGATTGTGGCTTCGATATAAAGCGGCATGGGCAGCGTCTGAGCTTGGGACAACTCGGAACGTCCATGCCCGTAAATCGCGCGAGAACAGATTACCGCCAGGGAGCGACGCGGAGCAACGGATCGCGCTCTGCTTGCGGGAAGCGCTGATGGCGGAGCGCATCCCGCTGCCGAACATGGACGCCGCCGTGCGTCACATGGTCGGCCGGTACCGGCAGCTGCAGCAGGAACGCGCGCTGCCGCAGGCCGGGATGCCCGCGGCGGTGCAACGCCTCGCCGCCGCGGGCTACAAGCTCGCGGTCGTCAGCAGCGACTCGCGCGAGCGCACCGCGCAGCGGATCCGGCTCCTGGGCCTGGAGCCGTGGTTTCCGCCGGCACGGCGGTACTGCGCCGATGCGACAGGCGCGCGCAAGCCGGCACGCCGCTTCTATGAAGCGGTGCTGCGGGATTTGCGCGCGAAGCCGCGCGAGGCGGTCGTCATCGGCGCATCGTGGCGCCGGGACGTTGCGGGGGCCACAGCGGCGGGCATCGACGCCGTGTGGGCGAATTTTCGCCGGGCCGAGGTACCGGCGAAACCGGCGATGCGGGTGTTGGTTCCGCCCGGCGGACCAGCGGAACCGTTCGGGGCAAGCTCGGCCGCGCAGAAAGGATTGCCTGAACGAACCCAGTCAACCCATGCAAAGCCTGCCGGTCGCGGTCACAAACCCGTCCCGCTTCCTTTCACCTCGGAATCTATCCGAACCCGGGGAAAGGCACGCGGCGGTTATATCACAGTGAACAATGCTGCGGATCTTTCGGCGTTATTTGGCTAAGACGGCCAATTGTTGCGAGATCGCTCACCAAGGAGTCAACGGGATAACCCTCCCTGCCTTCCAAATACAAATAAAAGTCTCCGCCCATGCGGAGACTTTTACGGCTATATGTTCAGGTCAGGCCGCTTCCCTTTCACCAGATACACAACGTTCTCGCCGATGTTGGTGGCATGATCGGCCATACGTTCCAAGTAACGGCTGACAAAGCAGAGTAGCGTGATCTGATTGATTTCTTGCGGGTTCTGACTCATCAGGAGGAACAGTTCCCTTAGAATTTGGCTATGTAAATGGTCGACTTCATCGTCCATTTTGGCCATTTTGTAAGCGAGATCGACGTTCTCTTCCACATAAGACAGGATGCTTTCATTGGTCATGATCTGGACGATTTCCGCCATACGCGGAATATCTACAAGCGGTTTAATCAAGCTTTGATTGCCGATTCTGAGCGTAACCTTAGCTACATCCACAGCCAGATCTGCCATCCGCTCCAAGTCGCTGGCCATCCGGAACGCGATCGTAATGCGGCGAAGATCTTTGGCTACAGGTTGCTGTGTGGCGATTAACGTTGTTCCCAGGTTCTCGATCTTTTCCTCAATCCGGTTGATCTCCTGATCCTGCGTAATAATCTGCTGAGCCAGTTCCAGATCCGAATCCTTCAGTGAGCGGACGGAGTCCAGAATCGCCTTCTCCACCTTATCGCCCATCTGCATCAACTCTTGCCGCAGCTCGTTCAGGCGCAAATCAAATTGTTCCCGTTTCGTTGCCAATGTGCATCCCTCCTTCAATAGTCTACGCTTCGTTGTTTCATTTGCTGCTTGAACTTGATTGTTTTAACCAAAACGACCTGTAATATAGTCTTCCGTTCTCTGATCTTCCGGGTTAGAGAAGAGTTTAACGGTTTCCGCAAACTCAATAACTTCACCGTTCAGGAAGAATGCGGTCTGCCCGGAAACGCGGCCGGCTTGTTGCATGTTATGCGTGACAATGACGATGGTATAATCTTTCTTCAGCTCTTGGATCAATTCCTCTATTTTGAGGGTGGAAATCGGATCTAAAGCGGAAGTAGGCTCATCCATCAACAGAATTTCGGGATTCACAGCCAAGGCTCTTGCAATACACAGACGTTGCTGCTGCCCCCCGGATAAACCGTAAGCTGATTTCTTCAAATAATCTTTCACTTCATCCCACAGTGCGGCGCTGCGCAAACTGGACTCTACGATCTTATCCAGCTCCGCTTTCGAAGAGATGCCATGAATGCGGGGACCGTAAGCTACATTATCATAGATTGATTTAGGAAATGGGTTAGGTTGTTGGAACACCATCCCGATATTTTTGCGAAGAAGCTCTACGTTCACGTCAGGATCATAGATGTTGGTTCCGTTAATCAGAATTTTTCCGTTAATTTTGACACCTTTAATCATATCGTTCATCCGGTTCAGTGTACGCAACAACGTAGATTTACCGCAGCCCGACGGTCCGATAAAAGCTGTAATGGACTTCTCGGGAATGGACATATTCACTTTCTTCAATGCATGAAATTCCGTATAATACAAATCCAAATCCTTAATATCGACGATAGACATAACCAAATCCCCCTAGATTACTGATAGATGAATTGCAACTATTTTCTCTGATATTTATTGCGCAGATAAATCGCCAGCGCATTCATGCTCAGAAGCAACAACAAGAGCAGGATAATACCGGCAGCCGCGATGCTTTTAAATTCTTCCTTCGGCTGGTTGGACCAGTTAAAGATCTGGATGGGCATTACAGTAAACGGATCAAAAATGGAGTTAGGCATAAACGCGATGTAAGATGCGGCTCCGATCAGAATCAGAGGCGCGGTTTCTCCGATGGCTCTGGATAAGGAAAGAATAGCTCCGGTCAGAATGCCCGGCATGGCCGACGGTAACACAACTCGCACCACGGTAGTCCAACGGTTGCCGCCCAAGGCGAATGAAGCATGACGCAAATTCATTGGAACAGCTTTAATCGCTTCCTGTGAAGCTACGATAATAATGGGCAGAACAAGCAAGGTCATCGTCAAGGCGCCCGCCAAAATACTTCGATCCAAGTGAAGGAACCGAACGAAGATGGTAAGTCCCAACAGACCATAAACGATGGAAGGAACGCCCGCCAGATTCGAGATATTCGTTTGAATCAAACGGCTGAACCAGGTGTTCTTGGCATACTCCTCCAGATAGATGGCCGTCGACACGCCGATGATAAAGGTTAACGGTGTAACAATCATCATCAACCACAGCGTCCCGGCCAAGGCTGTAATAATACCCGCTTTCCCCGGAATCCTGGACGATTTGCTCGTCAGAAACTGCCAATCCAAGTAACCCAATCCTTTGCGTGCCACATCAAATATGAGAAGTGCAAGTGCGATCATACCGATAACCGTGGAGAGAAAGAACAGCACATGATAAATTCGGTTGGTCGTCCGGCGTTTACCCACACGGACGGCTTCTTCTTGTTTAGTAAGTGCCAATCAATACACCTCCCGGAATTTTCTCGATATATAGCCTGCAATAATATTCATCACTAAGGTAATCACAAACAGTGTTAAACCTACGGCATAAATGGTTGAATACTCTACGGAACCTTGGCGGACGTCGCCTGAGGCCACGGACACGATGTAGGCTGTCAGCGTTTCTACACTGTCCAACGGATTTAAAGACATGCTCGGCTTCAATCCCGCTGCAAGTGTCACGATCATCGTCTCGCCCACGGCTCTGGACAATCCAAGCACGAAGGAGGCGATAATACCGGATAGCGCTGCCGGCACAACTATCTTGATTGAAGTTTCCAGCTTGGTTGAGCCCAGCGCGTAAGCACCATTACGAAGGGATGCCGGCACGGAAGCCATAGCATCTTCGCTTAGAGAGGAAATCATAGGAATAATCATAATACCGACAACAATGCCGGCGCTTAACGCGTTAAAAATTTCGGTTTGCGGCAAGATCGCCTGCAAAATCGGTGTAACGAAGGTGAGCGCAAAAAATCCGTACACAATCGTAGGCACACCCGCAAGAATTTCAAGTACGGGCTTAATGACCGCGCGTACCCGGTTTGGCGCATATTCACTTAGATAGATCGCGCTGCCAAGACCTATGGGTAAGGCCACAATACTTGCTATAAGAGTAATCATCAACGTACCTGAGATTAAAGGCAGTACACCGAAGCTTGGATTCGCGAATAACGGTTCCCACCTCGTGCCCGTCAGGAAATCCCAAACAGGTACTTCACGAAAGAACCCGGCAGATTCCGTCAATAAAATGGCAACGATTCCGACCGTGGTCAGAACGGATATTCCCGCGAAGAAAGCCAGTAGCTTAGGCATCAAGAAGTCCAAAGAGAAAAGCGATTTCTTCTTTTTGAGATTTACTTTGGAGTTCGTTTGGTTCATGTTGCGGCCCCCCTGAATACTTAGAGTTCACCCGACAACAAGTCGATAACCGTGACACCGGTTAGTTTCTTGGCCGGATGCCACGGTTTGTCAACTGCTATACGGTATTCATGTCATTATTACTTCACCATATCTAGGTTCTTCTTGTAGTCTTCAGCGCTTAATTTAATGTAACCCACTTCTTCAACCAAAGCTTGGCCTTCTTCGCCGTTCAGGTATTTCACAAACTCAGCGATATGCGGTTTAGCCAAGGCGCTTTTCAATGGGTAGATAAAGATCGGACGGGACAATGGTTTATAAGAACCGTCACCGATTGTTTCAACACTTGGAGCAACTGCGGCCGCATCAGCCGTTTCTTTAATGGCAACAGCTGTAAGCTTGTCCGCGTTTTCTTCATAGTAAGCGAATCCGAAGTAACCTAAGGAGTTCTTCTCGCCGGCAACACCTGTTACAAGAACATTATCGTCTTCAGAAGGCGTATAGTTTGTTGTGGATTCGTTCTTCGTGCCGTTGATTTCTTCGGTGAAGTATTCAAATGTACCGGAAGATGTTCCCGGTCCGAACAATTTAATTTCTTCTTTCGGCCAGTCCGGACGAACATCGCTCCAAAGTTTCACTTTAGAATCCTTCTGCCAGATCATCTTTAATTCTTCTACCGTCATCTCGGTCGCCCAAGTGTTTTCTTTATTAATAACAACTGTAATACCGTCCAAAGCTACAGGCATTTCAACGACTTCTTCGTTCTTAGCCTTCAAGTCAGCCACTTCTTCGTCTTTCACTTTACGGGATGCATCCGCGATATCAATTTCACCGTTGATGATCTTCTTGAAGCCTGTCGATGTTCCGCCCTCGGAAACCGTAACGTTTACGCCGTTGTTTATATTCATGAATTCTTCGGCAACCGCTTGAGTAATTGGGAATACTGTGGACGATCCGTCGATTCTAATTTCACCGCTAAGATCCTTTACTGCTTCCGTTCCCGTATTATTTCCACCTTCTGCTGCTCCGTTACCCGTGTTGTTCCCCCCGTTGTTTCCGCATGCTGCAAGTGTGAACGCCAGCACAGTTGACGCCAAGACGATGGATCCCTTACGTAAAACGCCTTTAAACAAGATGATCACTCCTAGTTTTTGTTTTTGTTTTGTAACACAGTTGTAATAGTAACCCTCGTTTGTTTTCGCTATTTAAAAGTTTTGTAAAGGGATTGTAAAATCGTGACGCGCTCTTTTCATA
Organism: Paenibacillus swuensis; assembly: GCF_001644605.1. NCBI lineage: Bacteria > Bacillati > Bacillota > Bacilli > Caryophanales > Paenibacillaceae > Paenibacillus > Paenibacillus swuensis. Next base: position 4,671,303 of record NZ_CP011388.1, read on the forward strand.
GTTTGTTATGTTCGGTTCATAACATTCCATAATTCGACAAAAATTTACCTAAGTTTAACAAAACTTAGTATTTGATTTAATATCCACATTTTATACTTGGCGTAATCATGTTTAGGGCTAAAGTTGTAGGCGGTTATAACTAGAAACATTTATGGGGGAATTCAGATGCAAGCTGTAGGTAGGTTGTATGCCACATTTAAGGCGAAGTTGATTTTGAGTTTTATACTTATTGTAGTTATTTTTACAGGGGTCGCACTGTATAACCTGACCCAGGTGACGGGGATTAAGACGCAGATTGCCAATCAGAACGCGGCGATGGACAAAAAGGTGGAAGCCCTGGAGCTCAAACAGAACATTCAAGTACTGTTTAACATCTCCACTAATTTGACTTCTACGCAAAATCTGGACCTCGAGCAGGAATATCGGGACAATACCGCGTCTTTCCAAAAAAGTGTGACACAATTGGCGGCCTACGCGGACAATGCGGAGCAGCGTAAACTCGTTCCCAAGCTGAAAACGGTATCTCAGGAATTCATCACGAATTTCGATGCGGCGGTAGCGCTGTTGAAGGATGAGAATGCGGATCCGCTTACTGTTATTGATGAAATGAATGCGGCCACGGATCGAACCAAGGCGCATCGGGAATACCTGTTCCAGCTCGTTGACAGCTTCTATCAATCCTTCTCGGAATCCGCCATGTCCGCCATTAACAAGTCAGATCATATGCTAAACTCCACCGTTCAGGCTTCCGCTGTAGCTTCGGCCGTTGTGCTCGTGTTGTGCGCCCTCGTGGCCACATTGCTAATTCTCTCCTTCGTTCGTCCCATCGGACAATTGCAACAAGCCGTTAAACGAGTGGCGGGCGGGGATTTCCGATACAAGGTGCATTCAGGCAGGCAGGATGAGCTGGGAATGTTAAGCCGTGATTTTGACCATATGATTGATCAGGTAAATGAAATGACGGGGGCAACCAAACAGATCGCCTCCTCCCTCTCCCGGTATTCGGATACGTTCCATAGTTTCTCCAAAACAACAGCCGTTGCCAATAAGGAAATTATCCGCGCCATTGATGACATTTCCAGCGGTGCCGATCAACAGGCGATCCATACGGAGGAGAGTACCAATCTCATTGCCGAGTTGGAAAGCGGGGTTCAGGAAATCAGTTTGTACACTGAGAGCATGAAGGAAATGAGTCTGGAAGCTAACCGGAATACCCAGACAGGTTCCGCATCCGTAACTTCATTGAAAAAGGCTGCCGAGGAATCGGACCAAGTATTGACCGCCGTGTTCGAGTCCATGGAGGCCGTGATGTCTTCTTCCGGACAAATTGAGAAAATCGTCAACACCATCACGGATATTTCCAATCAAACGAACATCCTTTCCCTGAACGCGGCCATTGAAGCTGCTCGTGCGGGTGTGCATGGTAAAGGCTTTGCGGTAATCGCCGATGAAGTCAGACAGCTTTCAGGTCAGACCAAGAATTCATCAGCATTGATCTCGCAGATCATTCGCGGATTAGTGGAACGTTTAAGCGAATTGCAAATGCAGATGCAGCAAGCGATGACGAGTTTTCAGGCACAAGGCGGCAAAGTGAATGAAACGCTGCTGTCCTTCCGCTCTATTGACAGTTCAATGGACAAGCTGACTACGCAGATGGAACGAATACAACTCAAGGTGCTGGAGACGAAGACAAAGAATGAGAAGCTTACCGCTTCCGTCCGCTACGTCGCTTCCATTGCCGAAGAAACCGCGGCGGGCGTGGAAGAGGTGAACTCCACCTCGATTCAACAGGACGAAGCGATCCGGAGCATCGCGGATCAGGCGGAAGAAATCAACCAACTTTCACGCCGGTTGTTTGAGGAGATGAGCAAGTTCCGTACGGTGGGCGATGAAGCGAGTGTAACACCGGATCAAGGGGAAGAACCCCGGGATTCGGGTTCTGCGCAAGTCCCCTCCGTTGCACACGAGGGAGGGGCTCAAGGCAAGGCTGAAGCTGGAGAGGAGCCTGATCGAATCGGACACATTGGCGCCTCTTCTGGACTACTATCGAATTCGTTGAGAGAGCGCGTCATGGTAAGGAACGCTCAGCCTCCGACAACCCAGGAAGTTGAAGCGGTTGATCCGAAAGAGAAGGACAAAGTGCTCGTAACGGTTTAACTGCCGCCACGCCGGAATAGAGTTAGAGAATTTTCATTACACTCGAGAGAACATAATTATTCTAAACGCTTAGTAATCTTCTGAAGTCTAATGGATCACCTTCACCCGCTAAAAAAGCCCCGAGATCACGAGATCTTGGGGCTTTTTACGATGACGGCTAATGCATTAGCTTTATTCGGGCTTACGATTCGCGGTTGGACCGATTACGCGAATTAAAGGGTCTTCTGACCCGGTCTCCAGTTAGCCGGACACAAGCCTCCAGCCTGCAATGCTTGCAGAATGCGGAGGGTCTCGTCCACACTTCGGCCCACATTCATATCCGTAACCACTTGATATCGCAGTACGCCTTCAGGGTCAATAATGAACAAGCCGCGATGAGCGCCACCGGACTCGTCATCCAGAATACCGTATGCCTTCGCTGTCGTCTTGTTGATATCCGAAGCCATCGGATAGTGAATTTCTCCGATGCCGCCTTGGTCACGCGGAGCATTCATCCACGCGCGGTGTGTGTGAATGCTGTCCACCGAGGCTCCGACGATCTCGCAATCCAAAGCCTGGAATTCCTTGTAACTATCGCTGAAAGCTATAATTTCCGTAGGACACACAAATGTGAAATCGAATGGCCAGAAGAACAGAATCAACCATTTTCCACGATAGTCGTCGAGTGTTAAATTACGTTCCATTTCCTGGTTAAACTGGGTTGAAAGCATGCTGAACGCGGGTGCCGGCAAACCGATTTTGGCTGTAATGAAAGGAGCCGTTGTTGCTGTATTCAGTAAAGTCATCTTAGGAGTTCTCCTTTAAAGTTAGTAATGCTTTTGAAAGCGCCGTTTGATTAAAGCCCAGAATGTTCGTCTCCCCAATAACCGTAACCGGTACGGAGCGCATCCCTGTATTCCATAGCTCCTCGGCGTATGTTTCGTCAAGATCAATATTGCGTTCTTCAAAATCCACCTGGTTCTCTTTCAAAAAGTTCTTCACTTGGCCGCAATAATGACAATGCGTGCTTGAATACACGATTACTTCTGCCTTTTCTGACATGGATGGGCTCTCCTCCGTCTTCATTTTGTGAATTTATCTTTACACTTGACTCTGTGCGACACCCGAAGCACTTACCGCTTCCGCCTCATCCAGGAACCGCTCACAGTCGAGCGCGGCCATACATCCGCTTCCCGCTGCGGTAATCGCCTGTCTGTACTTGTTGTCCTGCACATCGCCGCAGGCAAACACGCCCGGAACGTTGGTGGTTGTCGTACCCGGTACAACGGTAATATAGCCATGGTCATCTGTTGTGATCTGACCCCCCAAGAACTTCGTATTCGGTGTGTGTCCAATCGCAACGAAGATGCCGTCCACCTCGAGTAACTCCTCTTCCCCGGTCGCGTTATTACGCACCCGTAAGCCCGTAACGCCTTTCTCTCCCGCGACCACGCCCAGCGGGGTATTATCCAAACTCCAAACGATTTTACCGTTTGCCCGGGCGCGGTCCTGCATCACTTTGGAAGCGCGCAGCTCCGTCCGGCGGTTAACCACACGAACTTCCGAGCCGAAGCGCGACAGGAAGTTCGCTTCTTCCATAGCGGAGTCCCCGCCGCCGATGACGATGATTTTTTTGCCGCGGAAGAAAAATCCGTCACATGTCGCGCAAGTGCTAACACCGCGTCCGATATTCTCCTGCTCGCCCTCAATACCCAAATATTTGGCCGAGGCGCCCGTAGAAATGATGATGGACTCCGCAGTCAAATCTCCCATACCTTCAACCGACAGCTTGAATGGCCTTGAGGACATGTCGATCGCGTTCACCCAGCCTGTCCTAAACTCCGCGCCAAACCGCTCGGCTTGTTTACGCATTTGATCCATCAGCTCCGGACCGGTTACACCCTCCGGGAACCCTGGGAAATTCTCAACCTCCGTGGTGGTGGTCAACTGTCCGCCAGGCTGAGGCCCTTCAATGATTAACGGATTTAAGTTAGCTCTCGCTAAATAGATGGCAGCGGTCAGACCTGCGGGTCCCGTACCGATAATGATGGTTTTGTGCATGTGCATTTGCTCCTTTGTATTTAGACTGAGTATAAATATTTCCGTAAAAAAATCATACCATCCGCGCAGACACGCTGCATGAAGGTATGATGAAGGAAAGATGAAGACTTGATGAAGATCGCTTCAATGTAGCTTCTTTAATTAATCTTCAAAGCCTGTATGATATTTGCGTTCGCTGGAGGACCGGTGTTTCGTGCCCGTGTGGTCCTTCTCCTCTTGCTGTTCCAGCTTCAAGTCTTCCAAAGGAATTGGATCCACATGCTTTTCCTCTTCCCACAGATCGTGCAGGCTCGGGTTGTCGGACGGGTTCTGCTCGGGATTGTCCCGGGACCCCGCCTGTTCCACTTGTTTCTGTTCCGCTTTCTTGTCCGTGTGGTGCTCCGTTGATTTTGTCATGGATCTCACTCCCCTTCAGGTTGTACCCATTTATACCTTCATTCGCTTAAGGTTAAACATATTGGCAGGGTTCTCCATTCAAGGTAGAATATATTCTATAGAAGAGAGAGTACATAAATGACACAGGAGGCTAACTTTACAATGCACAAGAAATCGTTGGATATCATTACTTTCGGAGAATCAATGGGCCTTTTCTACCCAGAGGGGACTCGCGGGTTGGGCCAAGGCGGCCCATTGGCTCAATCGTTCGGCGGAGCGGAAAGCAATGTGGCCATCGGACTCGCGCGGCTCGGGTGCCGTCCGGGTTGGTTCAGCTTGTTGGGTGACGACCCGGTCGGGACCGGCATACATCAAGCTTTGCGCGGAGAAGGCGTGGATGTCAGCCGTGTCCGCTTTACGAATGAAGCTCCGACAGGGCTCATGCTGCGTGAATCCCTAAGAGGAAAGCTATCTGTGTACTATTACCGTGCCGGATCGGCTGCTTCCCTGTTGAAAGCGTCTGATATCGATGCCGATTATATCGCCTCGGCATCGATTCTGCACATCACAGGCATTACGCCGGCGCTGGGCGAGGGCTGTATTGAAGCGGTTCGGGAAGCGGTACGCATAGCGAAAGCGAACGGGGTTGTCGTCAGCTTCGATCCAAACCTCAGATTGAAATTATGGAGCCTGGAACAAGCCCGTCCGATTCTTCTGGAACTAGCGGCCGCAGCTGATTACTTCCTGCCGGGATACGATGAGCTGAAGCTGTTGTGGGAGTCGGAAGATGAAGCATTTATATTGGATCAAGCGGCGAAGTTGCCCGGAATCTCCGTCATCAAGAGTGCGGGCGTTGACAATCTCATTCTGGAACCGGGTAAAGCGCCGGTTCGGATCCCTTTTGAACGAGCAGAACAGGTTGTGGACACGGTGGGAGCGGGGGATGGATTCTGCGCAGGATTTCTAGCCGGTATCTCTAAAGGATATTCAACGGAAGAAGCAGTTCGCTTAGGCGGGTTGACAGGTTCGCTGGTTGTGCAAGCGCCCGGAGACTGGGAAGCGTTGCCTACTTGGCGTGAAGTGGAACGAATTCGCGGTTTAAGCTCACATATTGAGAGATAAGCGGATAAACGGTTACTCAGCCCAAGCCATCTTTTATAGTAAAGGATGAATATCATGCCTGTTCGAAGGTCCGTCGGAACCCTCCAAGGGAACTCTTTTTTCGAATCGGGATTGCCCGTCTATATGAACAGGGTACGCGAATCATTCGATATGCTGGAACATGCCCATGACTTTGTCGAAATCAGCTATGTCAGTGAAGGCGCCGGTACCCATTATATCGGAGATCAATCGATGGAAGTCCGGCGCGGGGATCTGTTCTTTATCCCGATCGGGATCTCCCATGTGTTCCGCCCCGCGTCCGTCCGCGATGATCGTCCTCTGGTTGTCTACAACTGTATATTTCAAGCTTCCGTTCTGGAAGACTTATTGTCCGCTCCTGGCATCGATGATAAGGTAACGAGCTGGTTCCAAACTCATGCTTTGTCGCAAAATATTCTTCGGATGCGCGATCATCATGAAGAAGCCCATCGGGTGATGCAAGAGATGTATGGGGAGTTTACCAGAAGAGATATCGGCTTTCTGGCAGCATTGTATCGGGGTATCATTCAACTGTTTATTCTGATGTTTCGAAAGCAACACAACCACTCACCTGTACCACAGACGCTCCATAACGGGCTGGAGGATCTAATGCGGAACATTCGCCTCAACGGCTCCTCTGCGCCTGGACTGGAAGAAGCTTGTACGGCCTTAGGCATAGGTGAGCGGCAATTCTCAAGGTTATTTAAACGTCACACAGGCAAGACCTACATCCAATATGTGCAAAATGCAAGGATCGAACATAGTCTCAGGCTGCTAACCGGTTCAAATTTGTCAGTGCGGGAGATTGCATGGAAATGCGGTTACCAGGACATTAAATTCTTCAATGCATTATTCAAAAAACATACAGGAATGACACCCCGAGCCTATCGATCATCCTTCCTGAACCTGAACTGAACTGAACTGTGCTGAGCCCATTACCGAAACTTCCAATGTGTTCGAATGATGGCTTCGGCAATGCCCAAATTCAGCAGTACACTGCCATAAACGCCGATGGTATACGCCGTCACATAATCGAGATGAAGCCATTGAAAGCCTATGAAATGGAGTAGGTGAATCCAAGTGTTTGTGAAACAAAACATATAACTGCGCAACATCCAATTCCGATGCTTGACGATCTGCTTGCGGCGGATGAACACGATCGCGGCGATCGTAAAGGCAAGCCACAACAGGTTAACCATATTAAATACGATACTGGTCACCTTGCCGCCTGTGGCAAACGGGGCCATATATCCGGAGGTTACATCTACAATCACGACCATCGCCACATAAACGTATCCATTGGTGCGATGGAACTTCCGATGCTGCTGCAATCGTGTCCAGAAATTCAGCGTACCTGCTATTAAGGCGATAATTGCCGCGCCGACATGAATGCGCATAATGGTTAACCACAGGGGAACCTGGAGCTCGCGCTCCAGGTTCGTCTTGTGTTTCAGGAAGCTTTCCGCTTGGGGATCCAAACCGAAATTTTTCAGCAACGCGTAGATGATGACAAGCAGTACCGCAGCGACCGCGGTGAAATACCTTTTACTCATATGTAATGATCGATTCCTCTCAACGATTATAAATGAATGATATCCAGCAACGACGCCACCACTACATCCGGTTGCCACTCACTCGCGGCGGCGTCCTCTCTCGTTGCGGAGCCGGTCAATACCAGCGCGGTCGCCATGCCCGACTGCTTGCCCAGCGCAATGTCCGAGGTGAGGCTGTCGCCGATCACCATACATTGCCCCGCCGGCAAGCCCAGCACCGCGAGCGCGGCTTCCGCCATCCGGCGCGAAGGCTTGCCGATGACAACCTCCGGCTCCACGCCGGTCGCGTACGTGATGGCGCCGATCATGCCGGCTACATCAATCGAGTCCCCGTCGTCGCCGGGAAACATGCGGTCGCCGTTCGTGGCGATGATCCCGGCGCCGTGGCGTACCGCGCGGAACGCGTCGTTAAGCTCCGCGTAAGTCAGCGTCTCGTGCAGGGTGATGACGAGCCATGCGGCATCCTCCGGCTTACCCGCAATGGGGATGCCGTGGGTCCGCAGCTCGTCCTTCAACCCTTGTTCGCCCAACACCCAAACGGGGCGTCCCGAATGCTCTTGCGATAAGTACATTCCGGTCACCGTAGAGGTTAACAGAATGTCCTCGGCCGCGATATCCAAGCCCATGGCCAAGAGCTTGGCATGACACATTTCTCGGGAAATATTGCCTCGGTTGCTTAAGAACACAACTTTCTTCCCCTGAGATTTCATATGGGCAATCGCCGCGTCCGCTCCCTTGATCAAGTGTTTGCCCCGGTAAACCGTGCCGTCCAGATCGATAATATAACCTTGAATATCCGCCCTCAACCCCTCACCCCCGCTTTATTCAAATCTGAAGTATGTTCGGGCATTCTCATAACAAATACCTTCGATAAGCTTGTCAAGCATTTCCCGTTCATCAGGCACTTCTCCGCGCTCCACCCATTCACCGATGAGATTACAGAGAATTCTGCGGAAATATTCATGCCGCGTATAGGACAAGAAGCTTCTGGAATCCGTCAGCATGCCTACGAATCGTCCCAGCATGCCCAAGCTCGCCAACGTGTTCAGTTGGTTCAGCATGCCGTCTTTCGTATCGTTGAACCACCATGCGGAGCCCAGCTGCATTTTGCCCGGAATCCCGTCGCCTTGAAAACTGCCGATGATGGAAGCCAACACCTCGTTATCTCTGGCATTAAGCGAGTAGACAATCGTTCGGGGCAGGGCGTGATCCCGCTCCATCGCGTCCAACAAGCCCACAAGCGGTGCGGCAACCGGAGCGTCGTTAATGGTATCAAATCCCGCATCCGGCCCGAGCTGACTGAACATACGCGAATTGTTGTTTCGGTGCGCGTTCATATGGAACTGCATGCTCCAGCCGTGGGCAGCGTACTTTCCGCCCAGAAACACGAGCGTTTGCGTCTTGTACTTGATCTCATCCTCTAATGTTAGTTCTTCCCCTTGCAAGGCTCTGGCAAAAATATCGGCGACTTCTTGAACCGCAGCTTCCTCATAAGGGAGAAAGTCCAATCCATGATCCGAGATTCTGCACCCCTGCTGATGGAAAAACTCGATGCGGGATGCCAGCGCGCTGAGCAATGCGTCATATGTGTCAATCGGAGCTCCCGTCACTTCCTCCAGTTTCTTCAGATACTTAGGAAACGTGGCTTTGCGAATGTCCAGATATTTATCCGGACGATAGGTCGGCAGCACTTGAAAGTCCTGAACTTCCTCGCGCAACTTCATATGGTACTCCAAGGAATCGGAGGGATCATCGGTTGTGCAAATCACTTCTACATTCGATCTGCGGATGAAATCCCGCGCGGCAAAGCCTTCTCCCTGTAACAAAGCGTTCGCTGTGTCCCAGATGTGCTTGGCATTTCCCTCATGAATGAGTTCATCAATTCCGAACATCCGGCGTAATTCCAGATGAGACCAGTGATAAAGCGGATTTCCAATCATCATCGGGAGCGTGCGTGTCCAAGCGAGAAACCTGTCATAATCTTGTACACCCTCGCCGCCCGTGACCAGCTCTTCCGCTTCTCCATTGGCGCGCATCGCTCTCCATTTGTAATGATCCCCGTACAGCCATACTTCCGCCAGGTTCGTATATCGTTTATTCTCGTAAATTTCCTTAGGATCCAAGTGGCAATGATAGTCTATGATCGGCATATGGGCAGCCACTTCGTGATATAAACTTACCGCCGTCTTGTTCATCAGCATAAAATCCGCGTCCATAAACGTTCTCAAATTGATCTCTCCTTTTTTTATCCCTATTTTGCCAATATAACATGATCGTCCGACTTGTGAAACCGTTAACTTATCCGAAGGAGTTCCTGTACTCTTTGGGCGATACCCCTTCCGCTTTGCGAAACACTTTAATGAAGTAGCTGGCTTGCGAGAAGCCTGCCGCGAGAGCAACCTCCCCTACCCTCATTCGGGTGGAGACCAGCAGCCCCTTGGCCGCGGCCAGTCTGCATCCGGTAAGATGCTGAAGCGGGGTACGACCAACGATATCGCTGAACAGCCTCAGAAAATGAAACTCGCTGTAGCCAGACAACTCCGCCATTTGCTTTAGCGTCCAAGGCTCATGGCAACGCTCCCGCACGGTGTCCGCCACGGCGCGAATGGAATCGGCTTGTCCGGGAAGGAACGGATCTTCGGGATTTCGGTAGTTCAGTGTCAGCTCCGCCAACAGCTCATAGAGCAAAGCGGACATCCTTGGCTCCGATCGGGTATGAAACGCCTTGGCCAAAGCGTACATCTCCTCTGTAATGGAAATCAATCGTTCCCGGTCTTCAAAGCTGAACCGCCAGCCTGACATTCCTTCCCCTCTGCGCAACAATCCGAACGGGAGCGCCGCCTCCAGATGAATCCACCTTACATCCCAAGGATCCTGAGGATCTGTGCCGTAGTGTTGAAAGGCGTCTTTAGGGTAGAGAAAGCCGTCCCCGGCCTTAAGCGGAACGGATTCGTTGTCTAACATCATGTACCCTTTTCCCTCAAAAACAAGATGAATATTGTAATAAGCAAGCGCCCCCGCCTCCCTCCGCTCCGCGTGTTCCGGAAAATGGTTATACCGCCCCATGGAGACAGGGTAGCATACAAGACTTTCAGACACCGGCGAGGTCAAAAAATAGTTCGTCTTCACTCTGGTTTCCCACCCTTCTGTTTCATTCGCATAGCAAGAAAGTGTTATTTTCCGCAAATATATACTATATACACTTTATAACACAGATTTTAAAATGAACAGTAGAAGAACTTATCGCAATAATATTCTATTTATTTACTGGAGGCGCTAACATGAACCATCCTGACGCACTAAAACCTTTTCGTCTAGGCGTATGTTATTATCCTGAACATTGGGAGGAAACGTTGTGGGAAGATGATTATCGGAGGATGCGTGAAATGGGGCTTACCGTCATTCGCGTCGGCGAGTTTGCCTGGTCCCTGTTTGAACCTGAGGAAGGTGTATTTCAGTTCGAACTGTTCGACCGCGCTATAGACGCGGCTCATCGACATGGCCTGAAAGTTATTCTCGGTACACCGACTGCCACACCGCCCGCATGGTTGACGCATAAATATCCGGAAGTGCTTAATGTAACACACGAAGGGGTTACTCTTCAGCATGGCATGCGCCGGCATTACAACTATAGCTCCCCTAAATACAAGGAGCTTTGTGCCATCATAACCCGCCGGATGGCGCAACAATACCATGATCATCCCGCAGTTATCGGCTGGCAAATCGATAATGAACTGAATTGCGAGACAAGCCGATTCTATGCCGATGCCGATCATCTCGCTTTCCGAAGCTGGGTTCGCGAGAAGTACCAGACGCTGGATCGACTGAATGCCGCTTGGGGCACCGTATTCTGGAGCCAGACCTACACGGATTGGGAGCAGATTTTCCTGCCTCGTCCGACAACCGCCGGTTATCAGCCTAACCCGCATTTGGCGCTGGATGAGAAGCGTTTTATATCCGATAACACGATTGCCTTCGCCAAGATTCAAGGGGATATTCTTCGTGAGGTTGCGCCCAGTCACTGGGTCACGACCAATGGTTTGTTCCAACATCTGGATAACCATCGGATGACCGATGATCTGCTGGATTTCTACAGCTATGACTCCTATCCGCAATTCTCGACCATCTTCTTGGATCCCGCGGAAGAAGATGCACTTGCGGACCGGAGCAGCTCGCTGAACCTTTCGGCCGTGCGCTCGATCTCGCCTAACTTCTGTATCATGGAGCAGCAATCCGGCGGCGGCGGTTGGGTAAACCGGATTGATATGCCGATGCCAAAGCCGGGACAGATGCGATTGTGGACCTATCAATCGATAGCGCATGGCGCGGATCTGGTACTCTATTTCCGTTGGCGCACCGCTACAGTCGGTCACGAAATTTACTGGCATGGCATCAACGATTACCACAATCTACCGAATCGCAGAGTCCGGGAAGCATCGGACATTGGCGCTGAGCTAGCCCGGGTCGGCGTGAGCATCGCGGGTTCCCGGGTGCGTGCCGATATCGCCATCCTCCGGGATTATGATAATGAATGGGACGGCGAATATGATGTTTGGCACGGACCTTTCCAGTGGAAAAGCGGGAAAGAATGGTTTAAAGCTTTGCAGAAGCGCCATATTCCGAACGATGTTTTGTATCTGCGTGAAGGTACATCCTTAGAGGAGCTGCAACGCTACAGTGTGCTTGTCTATCCGCATCCGGCCATCTTGCGGGATGAAACGGCCGCTTTGCTCGAAGCTTATGTGAAGAGCGGCGGCAAAGTGATCTTCGGTTGCCGTACGGGTTACAAGAACGAGCACGGTCACTGCTATATGCGTCCGTTCCCGGGCGCGGCGGCGAATCTGTGCGGGATTACTGTGGAAGAATTCACGAAGGTGATGGGTACGCGCAAGCCCACCTCCATGCAATGGGGAGAGGATTCGGATGCTCTGACACTGGCGCCGGATTTCAACGATATTCTGGAGGTGGCGCCGGACAGCGCGACTGTCACCGTCGTAGCGACTTATGCGACGGATTATTATGCAGGCAAGCCAGCCGTTACGCGGAACGCGTTCGGGCAAGGCGAAGCATGGTACTTCGGCGCCGTGTTTACGGCAGCCGCAGCCGGGCGCGTCATCGACGCGCTTGGGCTGCAATCGCCGTCGGCGGCTTGGTTGCAGCTTCCGCCTAGCGTGGAGCTGATTGTTCGCGAGGGCGAGGCCGGCACGCTGCACTTCCTGCTGAATTACAGCGAGGAAGCCGCTGTCATTCAGGTGTCGGGCGAACGGACCGAGCTGCTTTCCGATACGCCGTTGTCAGGCGATGTCACCCTCCCGGGCTACGGGGTTATGATCCTTAAGGAGAAATAACAAGAAGTTTTTACTAATGTGTAGTTCTGGTAAAAACAGCGCAAGATCAATGTGATCTTGCGCTGTTTACGTTGTTCTTCTTTACTGATGTACGCCGGGTTTTCGACCAGGTAAACACGGCCAATGATAGCCAAATGCATGTAAAAGCCGCTAAATGGGTGTCCGTGAAGTTTTCCTTGTAGAGAAACACCCCTAGAATTAAACTGATCGTAGGAGCCAAATACTGCAGGAATCCGATTAATGTGAGCGAAATCCGTTGAGCTCCCATCGCGAACAGCAGAAGCGGAATTGCGGTCACCGCTCCGGAGCCAATAATCAGAGGCAGCGAAACCGCAACCGATTCGCCGACGCTGAGTGTCCCTTTCACCAACAGGTACACCAGATAACCCAGGGCGAACGGCATGACGAACAGTGTTTCAAAGGTGAGACCCACGATGGAATCCATGCGAGTCAGCTTCTTGGCCAGACCGTATAACCCGAACGATAACGCCAAAGAGAGCGCAACCCAAGGAAATTGTCCGAGATTTAACGTCATCACCAGCACCCCTGCCCCGGCAAGCGCGAAGGCACACCATTGCAAGCTGCTCAACCTCTCCCGCAGTACGGCCAAACCTAATAACACGCTGACCAAGGGGTTGATATAATACCCCATGCTCGCTTCAATTAAATGTCCGGAATTGACGGCCCATATGTAAATATACCAGTTCCCGCTAATCAATAAACTCGCAACCGCCAGCGGCACGGCTCGCTTGGGTTCCTTACGAAGGACGCGAAGCTGCGCTTTAAACTCCTCTCGCCTCCCTGTAACCGACAATACGATTAACATAAAGATGAACGCCCAGAATACGCGTTGTGCCAAAATTTGGTCGGAAGAAATGTTGTCCAGCCATTTCCAATAGATCGGGAGCAAGCCCCAAATGAAATACGATAATGCTGAGTAACCTATACCTTTTTGTTGTTCTGTCATCATTATTATCCCCTGGTCAAAAAAATAGTTTCGTCGGCAACCCTTACCTATGTATTCTACGCCTGCCCCCTCATTCTGGCAATCCGTTTCCCGGTTCACGTTGTCACTGCGGACACTTCTGTCACCCTGAAATCATGGATGTCTTTCGAAAGATTTAGCAACCGCAACTTCAAAGGGAGGGCTGATGAACGCGATGAGACTTGCTACCAAGACCCGGCTGGAGTACCTGCAACAATTAATTCAATCGATGGGCAATAGCCCTGAACAGCGGGAAGCGATTCATATTCTAGAATCCCTTCATAAAGATATTGAAGAAAACTATGCTGAAATATGGATTGAAGGTTGATGACTTTTAAATCTCCCCATTGGTTATATTAGGAATATCCTATTATAGAAAAGGAAGCGATTTACCATTGTCTATGAATTCAACCTTTGACGCATTTCCGCAATTTCCGGAGTCTTACTGGTTAAACGCTTCACCCCTGCAGGAATTCCCTAAGCTACAGGAGAATATTCAGGCGGATGTAGTGATTGTCGGCGCCGGGATTACAGGTATTACGACCGCTTATTTACTGGCCAATCGGGGCGTTAAAGTCGCTTTAATTGAAGCCGGGCGTATCCTTCATGGCACAACCGGTCATACGACCGCCAAAATCACCGCTCAGCACGATCTGATCTACGATGAATACATCTCCCATTTTGGACAAGAGAAATCCAAACTTTACTACGAAGCTAATAACGAAGCTCTGCAATGGATCGAAGGTATAGTGCGGGAACATCAGATTGACTGTCAGTTTCAGGTGGAAGACGCCTACGTGTATACGGAGCAAGACTCCTATCTGAAGAAGATAGAGAAGGAATTTAAAGCCTACGAGTTATTGGGCATTCCCCGCCGTTATGAGCAACAAACCCCGCTGCCTTTCGAGACCAAAGCGGCTGTCGTGATGGAAAAGCAGGCTCAATTCGACCCGGTTCCCTTTCTGACTCATCTCGTTCAGCACATTCAGAGACTTGGCGGTCAGATTTATGAGAATACCACGGTCACGGATGTGGACAAAGGGCCACAACCCTCCGTGCACACGAAAGACGGCTTTACCGTGAAATGCGGTCATACGGTTGTGGCTTCCCACTTTCCGTTTAATGACATGAACGGCTTTTACTTCGCCAAGCTTCACGCGGAGCGCTCTTACATCCTGGCGGTCAAGACGGCGAAGCCTTACCCCGGCGGGATGTACATCAGCGCCGAAACCCCAAAACGGACACTTCGTTCGGTGCAAATTCACGGGGAGTCCGCCGTTATTATCGGTGGCGAAGGCCATAAAACCGGTGAGGGCATATGCACGTTTCAATACTATGAAGCTTTAGAGAAATTCAGCAGAGATACGTTTGGCGTCCATGAAATTCCTTATCGCTGGTCTGCGCAGGATCTTTACTCGCTGGACAAAATGCCCTATATCGGTCGCATGCTGGACGGGCATCCCAATATTCTTGTGGCTACCGGTTACAAAAAGTGGGGCATGACGACAAGCGTCGTTTCCGCGTTGCTCAATACGAAGCTGATTATGGGCGAAGAAACGCCTTATGAGGAGCTCTTCACGCCGAAACGGTTCCATGCCGATCCGGATATTAAAACCTTTGTCACCGAAGCCGTTAGCGTCGCGGGACATCTTGTGGCGGGTAAATTGGAGATTACACATAAAGACCCCGAAGAGTTGAAACCGGACGAAGGATCGGTTGTCAGAATTCGCGGCCGCAGAGCAGGCGCATATCGGGATGCGCAAGGAGCGCTTCATCTGGTGGATACGACCTGTACGCATATGGGTTGTGAAGTAGGCTGGAATGAGGCCGAGCGATCCTGGGATTGTCCTTGTCACGGTTCAAGATACACTTACGACGGTGAAGTAATTGAAGGCCCCGCTATGAAAGCTTTAGGTAAAGTGGAGCTTTAATCAAATTAAGAAAGCCCCGGGCAGAAGGAATATCCTTCCGCTTGGGGCTTTTCATTTACATAGAAAGATATGCGGCCGGAATAGGTGGGTTGTGTGCAAAATCTGTCGTAAACTATTGGGTTTCTCACCCCATGAATTGACATTTTTCCCGCGGCACTTCAGGTATAATATTTTTTATCGCTTCATTACTTTACATAGGGAGGAAGATTAATCGCATGAATCCTGACAAGTTGTTGCACATTGAAGCCGCGTGTTTAAACCCGCAAGACGCCATCCTGTTTCGTTTATATTTGGAGGGTGTCGAAATTCATGAAATGATTTACTTAAAGAGTATATCCCTGGACCCGGTTAATCGGATCCTTAAAATCAGCAATGCTTCCGGACGAACTCGCGAACTTACGGTCAGCGCCAAATGCGTTGCATTATATCAAAAAGCTCTGCACCAAGCCTATTATATTTCGGAGACCCGCACGGAAATGATTCCTCTGATGAAATCCGCCTTCTTATTGAAAGCGAGTATATACGATTATAAAGCGCTCGAAGGGAATCTGGAGGACATGGATGCCGTCATTCTTCGGACCATTGACCGCAGGCTCCATGATCTGTCTCAGATTCATTCCTATCCAGAGTTAACTTACCTTCCTTCAGGTTTACAGATGTTACAACAAACGGTATAAGTGTTCAAAGCCCCTGCTTCAGGGGCTTTTTCGTTATGTAGAGCGCACCGCATAATGCCGAAGAATCCAATATCTTACACTGGACAGAAGAATGCCCATACTGATTCCGGAAATGGTGGAAACAACGATAATACCAATCGTATTGGTGCTAGCCGTGAACGTGAGTTTCAAGGCTACAGTGATTATCGTGATTAACATGACCAGCAGCCAGTATCGGAGCTTCGTGTGAGGCCTCTGTCTGTCGGAAGCCGTTGTAAGCTTGGTGCGTTTAAGGAGATTGATGAGAAACCAAGCTTCCAGCGTTAAACCGATCAATGACAGGGTATGCTGTAGTAACTTGTACACGGGGAAGCCGGCTATGGTCTGCTGTAGAAAGCTGTATTTAGTAACAAAAGATCCGGATTTATGGGTAAACGCATCTAGTCCTATATGGGAGTAGAAACCTATCACAACGCAGATGAGAAATACAAAAGCAGCTTTCAGATTGCCGAATTTCCGATGTTCATTCATCTTGATCCATTGGCGTGTTTTGAGATCTGTATTGTATAAGGAAGGTAAATGTTCAGCTAACGGAATCTTGATGATGTAATGAAACAAGCATGCAAACAGGATGCTTAACGGAATACCTTGGAACAGAAGCCCTGTGGCAGAGTGACCAATGGACTGGAACGGCTCCAGAGCTATGAAATATTCATAATCGGGCGACATACTGCCCAGAATAAGACCTGTTAAGCTTATGTAACTCGGCTGCAGCCATTTGAGCGGCGCAATGTATAGAGGGTGTGCAAACGTAAAGGGCATAATCTTTCCTTTCTAGCAACGAATTGTATCCATGATAACATATTGAGGAGCCGCAATCTCCAACCCATCTGACTACACTTCACTTCGGTTGACAAAAGGGTCCGGGGAATTTAAAATTATAGAATTGTACTTATTTAGGAAGGAAGTATGCACTATGACCGAGCAAAGCAACTATCAAATTCTGCTTTATTATAAATTTGTCAACATTCCCGATGCTGAACAATATGCCGCGGATCATCTCGCCTTCTGCAAGGAATTACAGCTGAAGGGCCGCATCCTGATTGCCGACGAGGGCATCAACGGCACGGTTTCGGGAACTCTTGAGCAGACAGAGCAATATATGCGGGACATGCATGCCAATCCCCTGTTTGCCGATATGGTATTTAAAGTGGATCCGTCGGAAGGCCATGCGTTCCAGAAAATATTCGTTCGCTACAAGAAAGAACTTGTCACGTTGCGTTATGAAGAACCGCTGGATCCTAACGCGCTCAGCGGACACCGGTTAAAGCCTAAAGAATTTCATGATTATCTGCTGAGGGATGATGTCATTGTGCTGGATGGCCGGAATGATTATGAATATGATCTTGGTCATTTCCGCAATGCCATTCGACCGGATGTTGAGACTTTTAAAGAGTTCCCTCAATGGATCAGAGAACATATGGATGACTTCAAGGATAAGACCGTTCTAACCTATTGCACGGGCGGAATACGTTGTGAGAAGCTGACAGGCGTCCTGTTGAACGAAGGCTTTAAAGATGTATACCAGCTTGACGGCGGCATTGTCACATACGGCAAAGACGAGGAAGTGAAAGGCCGGTTGTTCGACGGCAAATGCTATGTGTTCGACGAGCGCATTTCCGTGCCGATCAACCGCACGGATGAGGACATTGTCGTAGGTAAGTGCTACCATTGCCACAAGCCTGCCGATCATTACATCAATTGCGGCGATGACACTTGTCACCGTCAGCACATCGTCTGTGAAGAGTGCGCGGAATCGCATGAAGGCTTCTGTTCCCCGGAATGCCAAGAGCACGAAATGCAACGTATTACACAAGGTTAGGTTCATAGGATTCGGGAAGCTGTGCGATCTTCATCGTACAGCTTCTTTTTTTCTGCGTAGACAGAATTCCTCTCCATCAAGTACTATGGAATCCAATCCTCCGTGAAAGGAATGTGATGGCGTTGGCATCTGTATTTAGGGGAAGTCCCTCCTTGCGCACTAAATTTATACTGATCCTGCTGATGGTTGTCACTTTGCCGTTTGCTTTGAGCGGTATGTTGACTTATCGGAAATACATCGGCGATGTGGAAGGGAAAACCAAAGTATTTACGCATCAGATTGTGGACCAGATGAGGTTGAACCTGGATCGTTATGTTCATGATATTGATCGTTTAACGGTACTTCCGTTCTACAACAACCAAGTTATGCAAACGCTTTATCGACATGACCGCAAGCCGGGTCCCGCTCCTTACATCTCTGCTGAGGAATCCGGGATCATGAACCTGTTTATCTCCGCGCTGACCATCGACCGGCCCGAGATCAGAAGTATCACGATGTTCGCGAACGACGGGAGTTTATTTACGAATCTGAATCACACCGTGGAGCCGCGATGGTCACCTGAAGAAGAGATATGGGTCAAATCCGTTATGGCGGCTGAAGGCGCGCTGGTGATTCTCCCTCCGCACAAGACCGGCTATTATTACGACGCCCCCGCTCAAGAAGTGGTATCTTTAGCCCGATTAATTCGGGATCCCAACACAAAGCGCCATCTGGGTATGATAAAGGTGGATTTAAAAACGGACGGATTTAAAGAGATGATATCCGTTATGAATTACAGGCCCTCCAATCATATTTTTATTCTGGACGGGAATAACCGGCTCTTATATCCTCTGACCGCCCAAGGGACCGCGCTGCCTGATTTCTCCGGCACAGATGAGACAGTGCGGTACGGGAAAGAACACTATGTAATCTCTTCCGTTACTTCCGGGGAAACCGGGATTACGGTCGCAGGGTTAAGTCCGGTTATCGAACTTCGGTCCGGCGCGCGCGAATTGACAGCGTATACTGCTCTTATTTCACTCGTTGCCCTGATTCTGGCGTATATTCTTTCGGTTGTCATGGCGGACAGGCTGGTCAAACCGATTAAATACCTGTTATTTACGATGCGAAAAGTACAACGAGGTTCATTGGAAGTCAGATCCACCATACAGAACGATGATGAAATCGGTCAGTTATCAGCGGCCTTTAATAAAATGTTGGATGAGGTACAGCGGCTCGTACGAGAAGTATTCGAGACTAAACTTCGCGAGCGGGATGCCGAACTCTCCGCCTTGCAAAGTCAGATGAATCCTCATTTCATGTATAACACGTTAGAAACGATGAATATGATGGCCCTCGGCCGTAACCACTACGAGCTCTCTGAAGTGATTCATTCCCTTGGCAACATGCTGCGTTATACCGTGGACCGGGAAGTAAGAACGGTTCGGATGCGCGATGAATTGGAGTTTGTAGAGTCTTATGTGGACATCCAAAGTCAACGGCTTGGAGCCCGGCTTCGCTTTCAGATGAACGTGGATTCATCACTGGAAAAGTGCGTCGTACCTAAACTGATCCTCCAACCATTCGTTGAAAATGTCATAGAACACGGTCTTCCCGAACACGGTTCCATCGAGCTAATCGTATCAGCACAGGTGCTGGATGAAGGATTATTCATTGACGTGGAAGATGACGGGATCGGCATCCCCGAAGAGATTATACAGAAGTTGGAGGATCTGATGTATTCCGAGCGGTGGATTCGAACCGAACAGGAACGCTACGGGGATCAGCGTAAAGGCTATGCTTTACGCAATGTGCATCAACGAATTCAGATTTTGTACGGAACACAATACGGAGTCAAAGTAAGTCACAATAGGACGCGGGGAAGCAGATTTACTCTTCACCTGCCCTTTGTCTGGGAGGAAAACGTATGTTAGAGGTCATGATTGTAGAGGATGAAATGAAAATCAGGGAAGGGATTCGCAAGGTGGTGGAATGTGTCGAAGGTTATAAAGTCACGGCCGAAGCGAGCGACGGAGCATCTGCTTTAAATCAGATTCGAGGCGGGATCTCTGCGGATTTGCTGATCAGCGACATTCGAATGGAAGGCATGAGCGGACTCGAGATGATTAAAGAAATTCGGGAAACCGGTTTGAATCTGCGTGTTCTGATTATTAGCGGCTACGGTGATTTTCAATATGCCAGGCTCGCGCTTCGGTACGGTGTTGCCGATTATTTGTTGAAGCCCGTCAACCATATTGAACTCACCCAGTTTCTGATGAATTACAAGAAGGAAAGAACATCGCAACTGCCCGTCCCCTCCTCCGCATCTGAGGAAAATCAGGGCCTGGGTCATGAACGGAAGATCATTAAAGAAGTCAAAGCGATGATTCAACAAAAACTGGCTGAGGAGATAACCTTACGTTCCGTAGCCGATCAAGTTTTCCTCAATCCGAAGTATCTCTCGGTCTTGTTCAAATCCGAGACAGGTACGAATTTCTCCGATTATGTGGAGGCATGCCGAATGGAGAAAGCCAAGAAACTCATAAGGGATACCCACTTAAAGGTATATGAAATCGCGGGGATGTGCGGCTACAATAATCCCAAGCATTTCATGGTTGTGTTTAAACAGCAAACCGGAATGACTCCCTCCGAATATCGGGATTTTAAGTAAAATATATGGAGAATGGAAACCTTTTCTGACTTATGCATGGTTTATTCAAACCTCGAAGTTCCCCTATAATTAAGGACGAAAGCGCTTTCCAATACCAAAAAGATAAAGGGGAATCGAGCATGAAAAAAGCATGGATCACTAGTTTGGCACTGACGTTAATGCTTACTTCCGTTGTAGGCTGTTCATCCGGCAACAACACCAACGTTGCCAAGACGAATGCCAATCCGTCCGCTAACGGCAACACCGCCAAAGAAGTAAAATTGAAGTTCAGCATCTGGGGCAACGAAACCCATGCCGAGATGTATCAGGGTATGGCGGAAACGTTCAAGGAAACACATCCTAATGTTTCTGTGGAAATCATGAGTATTCCGCTCACCGATTACCAGCAGAAATTATCTATTATGTCCGCCTCCAAGACGGCTCCTGATCTTGGCTGGGTAGCGGAACGGATGATCCCCCAGTTTATCTCGGCTAATCAGATTATCGATATCTCGGAAGTGAAATCCGACGCGGAGTATAACTTCAATGATTTCAATCCCGTATCCTATGAGTTATTTGATCAAGAAGGTAAACTGTACGGAATTCCGTTCTCTACACCGCCGGCTATGATTTTCTACAACAAATCGCTGTTCCAAGCCAAGGGATTGAAGACGCCGACCGAATTATACAAAGAAGGCAAGTGGACTTACGAAGAATTCTCTAAAGCGGCCAAAGAGCTTACGGATCCTTCCAAAGGAGTCTATGGCGCTAAACTGTTCCGTGAATCCAAGAACTGGTCCGATGCCATTGTTCCGTTGGTCTGGTCCCATGGTGCCGATCTGTTTAATGAAGAAGGTAACCGTTTCGCGATGAACACACCTGAAGGCTTACAAGCCTTGCAGTTGTTCGATGATTTGATGTTCAAGGACGAATCCCATGTGAAGCCGGGGGATCAGACGACGTTCGAATCCGGGAAGCTTGCGATGTTCCAGGACCGCTACAGTAATGTGACCAAAGCAAGGGCCATTCAGGATTTCGAATGGGATATCGCACCTATGCCGTCCGGTCCTAAAGGAACCGTTACATCCCTTGGACTTGCAGGGTACTCCGTCTTCGAAGGCACGAAGCATGCCGAAGAAGCACTGGCATTCCTGAAATTCATATCCAACCAGGAAAACATGAGCACAACCGCTAAATATTTCGTTCCTTCCCGTACCGCTGTATTGAACTCTGACGCATTCATGAAATCCGATCCGAAGCCGTCAGCGGAAAGTATCAAGCTTGCTGTAATCGATCAGATGACAAACGCTAAGTTCAGTCCTGCCCATAAGAATTGGCAAAAAATCGACTCCGAGATGCAGATCATGTTTGATTTGCTCTACACCCGCACCGAAAGTGTAGATCAGGTACTTAAACGTATGGAAGAACATATTGATCCGTTAACCAAATAATAATCGTCATTCGCCAAGAGGACTCTTGGCGAATTTCATTCAAGGAGTTGATGAAACATGAAATCTTGGGCAGGCAGCGCTCCTTCCGTGTCCGTACCCGCTCCGCCGGTTAAGAAGCGGGGTCGTTTATCCCGGCGCAACATGTGGTTTGCATATCTCTTTATCTCACCTATGGTCATCGGTTATACGCTATTCTTGCTCTTCCCCATCGTGACCGCTTTCTACATGAGTTTTACGAATTGGTCGTTTACTACGGAGCTTGCTTTCGTGGGTCTGGATAATTATAAGCGGGCATTAACCTCGGATCCGGTTTTCTGGAAAACGGTCGGAAACACGTTGTACTTCTCCGCCGGTTTGGTTCCGCTAAATATACTGCTGGCCTTATCCTTAGCGTTAGTTCTGAAACGGAATCTACCCGGAATCGGCTTGTTCCGCACCGCAATATTCACACCTGTCGTTACTTCCATTGTAGTCTGGGCGATTGTCTGGAAATATATTTTTGCTACGGACGGCGGGTTAATGAATCAATTGTTACAGGTGTTTGGATTCGATCCCATTCCTTGGATGTACACCACGAGTTTGGTCATGCCCATTGTAATCGTCATTAGTGTACTGAAGAATGTCGGTTTAAATATGATTATTTTCCTGGCCGCGCTCCAGGATGTGCCCGCACTCTATTATGAAGCGGCCAAGATCGACGGCGCCGGGCGGGTACGTACCTTCTTTAACGTTACTTTACCGCTCATTACACCTTCTGTATTTCTGACGACGATCATTACGGTCATTGGTTCACTGAAAATCTTTGGCCAAATTTATATTATGACCGGAGGCGGACCCGGAACAAGCACGTACGTCCTGGTCTATTACATTTATCAGCAGGCTTTCAAATTGTTTGAATTCGGTTACGCGTCCGCCATCGCCTTTATCTTATTCTTCTTTATTCTTTTACTGACGATCTTGCAATGGCAGATGAAGAAAAGGTGGGTTCACTATGAAGAATAAATCCGGACGTCTCGGGTTCTTGCTCAAAAACGGACCGAGCTACATCTTTCTGACTTTGATTTCGTTGTTTGTCATGATCCCTTTTCTTTGGATGCTGACGACTTCCCTGAAAGACGAGACCAAGATTTTCATGTTCCCCCCTCAATGGTGGCCGGATCCTATCCGTTGGTCCAACTTTGCCGATGTGTTTCGCTTTCAGCCGTTTCATCTGTATTTGTTTAACAGCGTTTATATTGGGGTGTTGGTTACGGCCGGGACATGCCTGTTTGCGGCGATTGCGGGGTATGCTTTTGCCAAAATGGATTTTCCGTTCAAGAACGCCATCTTCCTGATCCTCTTAAGCTCCATGATGATCCCAACAGAAGTCACGGCCATTCCGCTGTTTAACTGGATGTCGCAGCTTGGTCTGGTCGACACCCACTTTCCGCTAATCGTTCCTCCGATGTTGGGGGCGGGCGGCATCTTTGGAGTATTCTTGATGAGACAATTTTTCATCACGGTGCCTAAGGACTTGAGCGAAGCCGCTGAAATCGACGGGTGCAATCCATGGACGACCTACTGGAGAATTATGTTTCCTTTGGCGAAACCTTCTCTAGCGACGCTAAGTATTTTTACGTTTCTGCACAGTTGGAATGAGTTCTTTGAACCGCTGATTTACCTGAATTCGAGCAAATTATTCACGCTGCCTCTCGCTCTCTCTTTATTCACGGACCAGAGCGGCACCCAATGGCATTTGCTCATGGCAGCATCTGTGATGGCAACCGTACCTCTCCTGCTCGTATTCTTTATCGCGCAGAAGAAATTTATTGAAGGTGTGGCTATGACCGGATTAAAATAACACTGTTAAACTACTAAAATAAACGATGAATATAACGAAAAAAGACCGACAGATCTGCGATATGATATGCAGAACTCTCGGTCTTATTCATTCTTCTAGTATTCTAACAATTTCGACAGGATCAGCGCACATTCCGCTCGCGTCGCAAATGCCTGAGGAGCGAACCTGTTGTTACCCACACCTTTCAGGAAACCAAGCCCTACTGCCTGCTGTACTGCGTCCTTGGACCAAGCGCCTATTTCAGAACTGTCCGTGAAGTTGAGCTCTGCGCTTGAGACTTTTGTGTGCTCTTGTTTCATAGCAGACGCCCGCACCAGCATTGCGGCCATCTCTTCACGGGTGACAGGATCATTTGGCGCAAATACGGTAACGCTTTTTCCATAGATGAGCCCCGCTTTCGATGCGCCCGCTACCGCTTTGGCATACCATTCGTTCGCAGACACATCGTTATAGCCGCTAGCCTCGGCCGATTCCTTCAAGTTCAAGGCGCGGACCAATAATGCCGCCAACTCCGCGCGGGTCACTATCCGATTCGGCTCATAAACATCAGTTGTTGTTCCGAAGACCATGTGCCGGGCCGCTAAATCTTGAATACTATGGAATGCCCAATGCTTGCTTGCCACATCTCCAAATGTTCTGTTCATTTCCAGCACCGCGTACTCCGAGAAATGACGAATCTCCGCCGATATCATGCCTTCCGAATTCAACTGTCCGCCGATCCATTCCAGCTTCCCATCTTCAGCAAGATGATAAATTCCAATTCGCTTGCGATTTACATTTTCTTTCACTTTAAATTGGATGACCATCGGCTTCGTGAACGTATTTAGGGAACTGATTTCCTTACCGTCCGCTCCGACAACCGACAGACGGAATTGATACACTTCAGATCCAGCTTTCCATGTTGCCTTTACTTGGGCCTCCGCAGCGTGTAGTCGATCTTCTCTTGCTTGCACATCCAGGGGCTGCATCTGCAAGAGAACCTGCATGCCAGCAGTATGATTTGCCGCAGTGAGCATGAGCTGCTTCAGAACTTCCGAAGGAACTTCCACTTGTACATTACTGTTGTTGATCTGAAGTCCCTTATCTTTAAATAAATCTAATGCGTTAGTTGGGAGCAACACGTTGTGAATGTCATCTCCAACTTTGATTGTAACATTCTCAGCATGAGAGCTTTCTCCAACAGCTTTGAGAATTTGATTCAGATTCAGTTTGGATGACTTCGAGTCTGTCCATTCTTCTACATTGTTGCTGTGTCCACCGTTATTACCACTACCTTGCCCGTTGCCGTTGCCATTACCTTGGCCATTACCTTGGCTATTACCCTGACCCTCGCCATGGCCGTTACCTTGGCCGTTACTTTGACCCTCGCCTTGGCCATTTCCTTGACCATTGCCTTGACCCTCGCCTTGGCCGTTTCCTTGGCCGTTACCTTGACCCTCGCCTTGGCCATTTCCTTGGCCTCCGGCTGAGTTTACATTCACTTTCACTTTTGCTGTCTTCAACCCATCATTAGTAATTACAGTAATCTCTGCATGCCCCGGACGAATCGGAGTCACAACGCCGATTTCACTGACCGTTGCCACATCGGGGTTGCTTGAGATCCAACTTAATTCCTTATTCGTTGCATTGTTCGGCAGAATGTTCGCGATTAAGGAATAAGGCGCATCATTTACAGATAGCTTTAATTCCTCCACATTTAACACAACTCCGGTAACCGCTACTTCCGTTCCTCCTGTATCTTCCCCTGTGCGGGTAATCATCAGTTCCATCGTCTTGGTTGCCTGCCCCGCGCGCCCTTTATCCGTATACCACGGCAGATTCAGGGTTTCCGCGGACGGTTCAATATGCGCAACGAATTTGTTCAACCCAACGGATAGCGGAATCCTCTCGATCAACACATTACCATAAGCATCCATGGCTTCCGCGGGAATCGGTTGTCCGTTCAGCGTAAAATTCACGCCATAAGGCACTTTGGCTTTCAACGTAAAATGCTCTTCATCTGTCGTATACTCGATGTTTTCATTATACGAGGTACGGGGGAGTGTAACCATTAAAGGCATATCCACCCAACGTAATACGTAATCATTCACGATCATCTTGTTACCGCCTTGATTGGCGATGGTTAATTTCATATTCGTATCGGTTGAGCTGTAAGCCCAGTTACCATAATCCTGGGTATCATTAGGTACACGGGTATGGCTGGAGAAAGCTTCTGTATTCCAGCTGCCTCGTGTGAACTTGTATTCCATCGTTTTGCCAGCCATCATCTTGAACGAGTACTCGACCACCCGGCGATCCGTCGCACCGCTTGGAACCGTCAGTTTCCAACCGGAAGCGTTCCAACCGTTAACAGTACCCGCCAGATAGATGTTGCTCGTGGTCGGCGTGTACTCCGGAATATGCAAACGAATGTTTACATCCACCAGGACAAGCTTCGGTGTTACCGATTGTTCACCTGATTCCGCTCTGTTGTAACTCTGGTCGAAGGCAGCAATCTTGTAAATATAAGACGTATCATTGCTAACGGAAAAGTCCACATACGACGCGACGCCGGATGCAACAGTGGCCACTTTGGAATACGCCGACACTCCAGAAGCTGCTTTCCTGTAAATTTCGAACCCTGAAGCTTCACCAACACCTGCGACCCACTGCAGCTGCACACGGTTGGATTCCACTTCAATGGCATTCAACACCGGTTCGGGTGGTGCTGTAACATCCGTTAGGTCCGCTAATGTAGTTACCGATTGTTCATCAGAGTTCCTGAAAGTATCCCCGTTATCTGTGGACACCTTAGCAAAATAACGGTAAACGCCAGCGACTGTAGGTTCGAATGAAGCTGTATAAATCTTCTTACCGTCGTTCGTATCCGCTTTATACCGTAACTTCGTTTCAAAAGCTAGGCTCGGCTCGGTTCCCTCCAAGTAGTAACGAATTGTGGCTAGGAGTCTGCTTGCCTCTTTCCCAGCAAGTGCACTATCATCCGTAAGACCCGGTACATCCACCGTAACCGCAATCTCAGAGGTTTTCTTGCCGAGACCGATTGTCATCTCCTCTGCCGGCGTACTGATTTCCACATGCTGAATGGCAAAAGAAGGCGTAGCTGAAACCATATCGGTCCATAAACCCTCTCCTGTTCCGATTTGAGCGGTCACAGCATAATAGTATTTGTTTCCGTTTACTACAGCATTGTCTGTATAGCTTGTTTCCGTAAGGGTTGCGATCTTCTCCACAGCGCCTCCTTCCATGGGCGCCCGATATATATTATAACGTTCGCTTCCAACAACCGGGTTCCATGTCAGATGAACCTTAGAGTTATCACCATTAGCTTGCAATCCGGCGACAGGCTCTACCATGGATAACGCTTGCTCCGAAATCATCATGAGACCGGATCTTGCAGGTACGGTAATGTTTATTTTGCCCGCGGTCACAACGCCTTGAACACTTCCGTACAACTGATCGATCAGGGTCAGACCATCCGGTAAAAATCCGGCAACGTTAGCATCGAATGTAACTTCCGAAGACGAACGATTGATGACAGTCAGCCCTGCCTTACTTTCATTTTTGCGGGCATAGGCGATCACATCGCCTTCGGCGTATGCGACTTGCAAGTCACCTGTTCTGAACACCTCGTTCTCATTACGAACAGATGCTGCCGACTGATAGGCCCGGAAAAGCTCGGCATAACGGCCTGCCCCTGCGTATTGATCCGCGGACGATTCAACACGCTCCCATGGAAAGGTTCTGCGTGAATCGGGATCTTTCGTACCCGTCAAACCTACTTCATCCCCGTAGTACACCGTCGGGGCACCAGGATAAGACATCTGGAAAATAGCCGTCAACGCTTGATCCTCCAGGGCCCGATCCGACGCCTCCCCAGGGATGGAGAGCTTCTCTTCCTCCCAATCCGGATGCTCATACTTCGTAATGGAACGCGTTGTGTCATGAGAGTCGACCAGGTTCAACATAGCCTTCCAAGCCTCATCCGGATAATTTTCACGAATACGCTCCAAGGCTTCGTGGAACTCCGCGGCGTTCCCGTTGATAATGAAATTCTGCATCGCGCCCCGGAATTGGTAATTCATGACCGAATCAAATTGATCACCAAGCAGATAATGGGTAGCCACGCCCCACTCTTCACCTAATATAATCGGATCATCGATCGCTTGACCGTTGGCATCTAGTTTGCCGGCCGTTGATTTCACGGATTCCCGGAATTTCTGCCAAGTTCCCTGTGATACGTCCGGCGCGACGTCCAGTCTCCAGCCCCGCGCACCCAGCCAATTCCAACGCTGGGAAGTCGCATTTTGCATAGACCGGTCCGCTTCTTCCGCCGTCATCCCGTCCAAATTTAATCCGATGACTTGTTCCCTGTAATCCGGATTGTTGTACTCATGCAACCCCTCAAGCGCATCCGCGTCACCTTCTTGAGGCGCTTTGGCATCGATTGCCGGCAGCGAATCATAGCCCCACCAAGCCTCGTATTTATAAATCTTACCTGTCTTGTCCCGGTCGTCCACCTTTACATTCTCTACAGTAAACCACTTGGTGAAATTAAAGTCCTCCGGGTATTGATACGGCTTGCCAGTGGCTGTGTTTGTCTTGCTCGTAAAAGCATTACGCACCTCTTGCTCAGCCTGTGCTTGAGTCGCTCCCGCATTTACTTCATCCCATACTTTGGACCAATATTCATAAGCCCCGATTTCCGGATATTTCTCATAACGGTCAAAATAAATGGAGTCATCGCCCACATGATTAAACACGCCGTCCACAATAATACGGATACCGGCAGCCCGAGCAGCCTTTGCGAAATCCGTAAACACCTGATCGGAAGCCTTGCGTGTCTCCTCATAATTTAATCCTGAAGTGGGGTCCCCGGAAACGTTGTAAATAGGCTCGCCGAACATCGGATCCAGATGTTTGTAGTCGGTCGCATCATATTTATGGTTCGACGCGGCCCATGCCAGCGGATTGAAATAGATGACCGTCACCCCGATGGATTGCAAATATTTAATTTTCTGCTGAACCCCTTGAATATCTCCCCCGTAAAACTCATTGGTCCACACACCGTCCGTTTGCGCGTCCGGATAATACGGTTTGTTTTCGGGCAAAGAACGGTCAGGTAATTCCGGAAAATCGGACCAAGTTCCCCACACTTGGGAAGGTGCAGGTTCGTTCGGTACACCCCCGTCCATATATTGCAGCGGATGCCCGCCTTTTTCCGTGAGATTCGCACCCTCCGGTTTCAACGTCCCGCGGTAGCCGTCCACCGTTTTCGCGCGATTATTTCCTTGGGAACCGTCAAAGAAACGGTCAGGAAAAATCTGATAAACGACAGCGTTCTTCATCCAATCCGGAGTCTTGAAATCCTTCTTGTACACCGTCAGATTGAACGGAATAGCCCCTTCCTCCGAGGCAACTCCCGTCCCGCCGCTCAAACCGTCATCTCCGTATTCCAACTTGCTGGCACCGTCAACCAGAATAAATTTGTACCCCCAGATTCCGATGCCCTGGAAAACCGTCTTGGGAATGATGACTTCAAAGTAATCCTGTTCTCCGACGGTCGCGGCTTTCTTCATCTCATAAGTCGAAGCCATTCCTTTACCGTCAATCAGCTCTACTTTGGCGATCTGAACGTCTTCCCGTTTGGCCGCGATGCGAAGGGTCACGTCCGAAGTCTCCTCGGCTACTGCCCCGAATGGCTTCTTAAAGGTTACCGACCGGCTGTTAAACGTGATGCCCGCTTTATCAATCTGACCGTCGGCGCCACTCTCCATGGGAATATAATCATGGACTAACTGACGTTCTGCTTGAGGTTTCGAGTAGTCCAAGGTGAACGTGACGTTTGACGGATCCAGCACATTTACCTTCAGATTAGCTCCATCCCGCGCGCCGTAATTCTCATATCCGGACCAATCGGGTCCGAACACAACTTTCGCTTCGTAGGATCCCGCGGGCAGTGTCCGTTGTAGTTTGTACAAGGTGCCGTCAAAGTGGTAATCGACGAAATATTGATTCGCCTGCGCAGGAGACCACTCCGCTTCCCCAAACACCTTCTGAACCGAACCCACTATTCGAGGATGCTTATCCTCACTTATGGAGGATAGGAATTTAGGGATTCCCGCAACCCCTTCCACGTTCGTGCGTACCTGGTTGGTTGCTTCATTCACATACAAGTTCACTTTTCCTGGTTTTGTTAATGTGAACTCATAGTTATCTCCATTGTTGGAGTATCCCTCCCAGGTGCCGGAACGAACAATTTTGAACTCGTGCTTACCCGCGGGGAGTACTTCAGAGTACGCATAATAGTCACCGGTCAAGTGACTCATTTGCGTTTGGGCAGAAGCATTATTCCAGCCTTGCCAGGAGCCTGCAATAACCCACTTGGTCTTTCCCCCGGGCTGATCCGCAAACACATCCGCTGTGGGAGCGACCTCCCCGCCGGCAGAAGGTACTGTAATCACTGAATTATTGTTGGCTGTAGCCGGGTTGGTCGGGTCGAAGAAATAAACTTCATATTTCCCCTCCTCTCTGGCGACATACTTATATTCATAATCCGCTGCCGGAAGCGGGGTTGTCGTGTAGTTGTATGTGGACTCCGTGACGCTGGTTCGGGTTAGCTCATGTTCTGTCGACCAGTTGTCAAAAGATCCTTTCACAACATACTGGGGAGAACTATGCAGAACAACTTTGCCATTCTCATCGGATCGCGCGGTTAGCGTATCGTCTGACATAGCGGTTCCGTTAAACAGGAAGCGATATGTATACTGCTCGTTCGGGGATAATCCCGTGATTTCTGCGGATAACACACCGTCCCCGTCTCCGTCGGTCATGACGTACTCTTGACTGGAACCGAAACTTCCTTGGGCTTTCACAGTAACCTCTGGCAGTTGAAATGATATGCGCTGATCCTCCGTTACCGACGTTGCAGCAAGCGGCGAACCGGCCTCAACCGAAGTCGGCAATAGCAAAGTTAAACAAATCTGGACTATCATCATAACCGAAAGAAAAGCCGCCATTCGTCTCCTGCTTGTTCCCATCCTTGTGTGCATTCATATTCCCCTTTCAAAATGGTTGTTTCAAAATCAGATATTACCTACATGATTTCGTGCAAACGATTGCATAAAACGACATAGTAACCTGTAAATCATCAGTTGTACGACACAAGTATACAAAATAATTGAAAGCGGTTACTTAATTGATAAATCCATCATAATGCCAAATGGCTAAATTATGCAAATGCCGTTTCCACCGCAAAAATCCAACTTTTCTAGCAATACCTTCCTCAATCTGCGTTATTCACTCATTTATCATGCAAACGTTTGCATGATAAGCATAAAAAACGCCCTTTTACCTAGTTTATAAGCTGGTAAAAGGACGTTCCATAATTCATCATTATAAAATATAAGTGCTCTAAATTTCTTCGTCTTCAGGCGGCTTCTCGCGGATCCGCTCAATCACTTGGTTGAGTGTATCGGGTTTCAATAACTCCACAGGCGATACCCCTTTATCGAACTGGAACAAGTCGCCTTCCAATATAACGATGTATCGGCCGTTCTCTTCCGCAATGTGCACCTTATTGCCATAGTCGGAAAGCAGCCCCTTCACCGCAATATGATCCAGCTTAAATTTCAGCTCCAGATCCTCCTTGTGTACAGTCAACTGAGCGGCAGCCTCCACGACTTGCTCATGCTCCCACTTCTCCTGTAATTCACGCTTGTCGCTCGCCGCCCAGACCTCATAGCTGTGCTCTTCCTTCTGCCGTTCCTCCGGATAGCCGCCGGCAAAACTTTCTTCCGATGACGCATCCATGCCGTCAGGTGTAACGGGTTGCTGTGCGTGCTGCCACTTCTCGTCCATATACTGCTTCACCATGGAAACGACTTGCTCGTTCATGATTTCAGGCATGGATTTCTCATAGGACACATACTTCAGGAAATCCTCGAAGTATCTGGCATGTGACGCCTGATGAATTTTCAACTCATAGTCATCAATCATGCCCTCTTCAATCATGAACGGGTATTGTATCGATTTCATGTTCCTCGCCGTGATCGCCATATCCACTTGTGCAATAAGGCTTCTTTCATCCGCGACCCGTACTACTTTTGGTTCAAAATCGCACTTCAGCACGAATATAAACGGTTCGTTAAAGTACTCGTTCAGCTTCGCGCTTGCAATGATTAAGGCGCCGCCGCGAACCGCGCTCGTATCCATATAGACACGCAGCATGTCGTCGCATTGCGCCATGAATTCTTCTTCATCTCCCGCATGCCGCAATCTTTGGAACAGATTATAATTGGGATTGCTGTCCAGCTCATGCCCGGGCTCCACGATGAAACGGCCGATCTTCGTCGGAGCATTCTCCGATTCCGGATTCTTATCTACCTTCCGCTTGCTGATTCGGGCGAATTCTCCATCGAGGAAATGCTTAAGCTCACTGCTCAGGTAGGCTTCTTCATCCAATGTGCGGTAATGCTTATATCCTTTCGTTGCGGACGCGTCCGCGCTGTCGGGCTGAACAACAAAGAACGATAAATATTGAACGGAATAATTCATGAATCCTCCTGCGTACGCTATTTTTTCAGATGATACGGCACCGTAGTCACAATCACATTACGACGGTACAGCAGATAGGCCCGGATCATCAGACTGGATTGATTGTGCAGAATGTTATGCCATCCCTTCTTCGGAATGAATTGCGGTATAATCACCGTCACTTGATAGTCTGACTCACTCGCCTTGTGCACAACGGTGTCAATGAATCGCGTTAAAGGTTGAATAATGCTGCGGTAAGGAGAGTGCAGTGTAACAAGTCTCACATCCGGCTGCCACTTCTTCCACTTCTCTTCAAAGATCTCTTCCTCTTCCCTTTCAAAAGGGACATATACCGCGATAATCTGATGAGGATTTAACGACTTCGCGTAGTTCAACGAAAATTCCACCACATGCGTAATTCCCGCCACCGGCACAATAATGACATTACCCGCTACCGGAATGGAAGGTTCACAGGTGGTCAGTCGCAATTGATCGCCTACGGCTTCGTAGTGCTTGTGAATACGGTGAAATATTAAAATAATCAGCGGCAAGAAAATCAGAATGGACCACACTTGACCGAACTTCGTCAGGAAGAACATCAGCGTAACCGTAAGACTGATGACGGCGCCTGTCGTATTAATAAACAGCTTCGTTCCCCATCCCGGAGGCTTCTCCCGAATCCATTTCACCATCATACCGGATTGCGAGAGCGTGAACGGAATAAATACGCCTACGGCATAGAGCGGAATCAATTGCTCCGTTTGACCTTCAAAAGCCAGAATCAACAGAATCGAAGCGAAGCCCAGAATGATGATCCCGTTCGAATAGCCCAGACGGTCGCCGCGCACCGTGAACATCCTGGGAATAAACTTATCCTTGGCCAGATTAACGGCAAGCAGCGGAAACGCCGAATAACCGGTGTTAGCAGCTAAGATCAGTATTAAAGCCGTAGTTCCTTGTACAAAATAATACATGAAATTCCGTCCGAATGTCTGCTCGGCGATTTGTGAAACAACCGTGACTTCACCTATAGGTTGTACTCCGTAATAGTAGGCTAACACCACAATACCTGAGAACAAGATGGCCAGCAAGGTTCCCATCGCGACCAAGGTCTTGGCGGCATTGTTCGGTGCGGGGTCTTTAAAGTTGGGTATCGCATTGGAAATGGCCTCAACGCCTGTTAAAGCCGAACTACCCGACGCGAACGCCTTTAGGAGCAGGAAAAGACTGATCCCGATGACAGGGGTTCCGACCGGCGTGTGTAACGCAGGTGACACCTGCCCTGTCACGATGTTATAAACCCCGACGCCAATCAGGATAAATAGGGCGACGACAAACAGATACACAGGATACGCCAGAACGGAAGCGGACTCTGTCACCCCTCTTAAATTTAAAGTGGTAATAAATAATACGAATACAATAGCGATGACAACCGTGTAATCATGCAGGAAAGGAAACGCCGAAGTAATGGCGTCCGTTCCGGCCGAAACACTAACGGCAACAGTCAATATGTAGTCGACGAGCAACGAACCTCCGGCGATGAGACCGGGATTAATACCCAAATTCTCTTTGGAAACGACATACGCTCCGCCTCCGTGCGGATAGGCAAATATAATCTGTCTATAGGACAGAATCAAAGCCGTCAGCAGAAGCAATACACCAATGGCAATCGGGATCGAATACCAGAATGCCGCGGCGCTCACGGTAATTAATACGATTAGAATCTGCTCGGGACCGTAAGCCACGGAAGACAACGCATCCGACGATAAGATGGCCAGCGCTTTTGTTTTATTTAATTTTTGCTCTCCCAGTTCGGCTGATTTCAAAGGCCGCCCGATCAGGAATCTTTTGATTGAAGATAACACGTTTTTCCACCACCATTTATGATATTACATGTTTCTTTTTTGTTTTCTTACATAAGCAACATCACGTATCATACTCCTACCTATTCTTCTTGTAAACTGTTAATTCTAGTCGTATGTTCTCACAAAAAAAAACCGGCACCACTAGGGCGCCGGTTCATGAATAGAACTAAAAAGGGACCAAAGCCCGTCTGCGCGATGCAAACTGGTCCCGGTCCCCATGCTTTAGTTCACTTTGATGACATTATAATGCTTTTCTTGAACTTCCTTAGCCGCGGCATCCAATTCCGCTTTGAAATCTACGCCTTTCTTGGAGAAGATCTTCTGAATCACATTCGTCATGGCGGCATAATACTCTTGTGTGTTATATTGCGCTTCAGGCTTTGCGTCTCCCAAACTATTGGATTCGGCGTTGTATTTATATACGTTGTCGTATTTAGCGAATATGGCTTCTGCTTTCTGTCCGTATTCCGAATCTTGACTATAATAGTTAATATGAGGCGGAATAAAGAACTTTCCTTCGGTTTTACGAGCTTGAATGTCCTTCTCCACAGAGGTTAACCAGTCTTCGGAGAAGTAATCGAATGTGATGTAACGAAATGCCATTTCCTGTTCATCCTTCGTGGCGTTCGGGTTGATTACCATATAATCCCCGCCAAGGATACCATAGTGCTTCCCGCCCTTTTCCATAGCCGGGATCGGATAGGTCAACACTTCATCCGGTTTAAGCCCGCCTTGGTTCAACGCCTGTTCCAGCACGCCTTCCGCGCCGGCAATAACCATACCTGTGCGTCCTTGGGCGAACGCGCCTACCGCGTCTCCCCAGCCTAAAGCCCAGTCTTGCGGGATCGCATCCGCTTCCCATCTAAGTTTGTTGTAGAATTCGGCAGCCTTTACAGCGGCATCGGAATTGAATGCGGCCGTAACTTTGCCGCCTTCCACCGTTTGAATCTCGCCGCCCGCGCCGAAGAGGAAATTCGTCCAGTTCCAGCCGGACTCATTGCCTTTACCCATGGGCGCGACTCCCGCAATTCCTTTCTTCTTGTCGGCTACCGCTTTAGCCGTATTCAACATGTCGTCCCAAGTCCAGTCATACGCCGGTACGGCTACCCCTTTAGCATCCAACATCTTCTTGTTTACGATTGTGGCTGTCGTGTACCCTTTTTGCGGTACACCGAACATTTTGCCGTCGATCAGGAATTGTTTGGACAGGATTGGATTCAACTGATCTTTAAACTCGTAGCTATCCCACAGCGTTGTAATGTCGGCGGCCCAGCCTTTTTCCGCAAGGAATTTAGCCTCAGTCGCATAGGTGTTGAAGAACGTCGGTGCCTCGTTGGCGGCCATCTTGATACCGATTTCGTTCACATTATAATGCCAGTCCGACTTCTCGACTGTTACGTTCGGATATTTCTCTGTAAAACGCCGAATTTTATCATCTTCCAATTTGCGGTTTTCCACTTGATCTGGAAGCGGATAATAAATGCTGATTGTAATTTTCTTATCTTCAATTTTCTCCTCTGCCTCATTCGTCCCGCTATTGGTGTTCTCTGTTTTCGGTGCCTCGGTATTGCCCGTGTTGCCTTTGTTGCCGTTATTGCTGTTATTCCCTCCGCTACAGGCGGCAAGCACCAGACTGCATGCGAGTAAGCACAGGATGACAATCGACCATTTACGCATTGTGTAACTCCCCTTTTCAATCCTGAATTGATGTTGCACCTTCATCATAAGTGAATCGCTCTCACGGAACGATGTGTATTCTTATCGCCTTCATGTGCAACGTTACGATCTATCTTAATTGACATCAGCCTTTAACGCCGCCTAAATGAAGACCTCTCATAATGAATCGCTGGAAGGTCAGGAAAACGGCAATCGGCGGTACCATGACCATAAACAGGATGGCAAACTTAATATTCAAATCCAATCGTCTCGCGTTAATGATATACTTGTAGATTGCGGTTGCCAGCGGGTATTTATCGTCGCTGTGCATGACCAGAGACGGCCAAAACCAGTCGTTCCACGCTGTGGAGAATACGAAGATCGCCAAGGTGGAGATGACCGGAACCGATAAAGGTATCGCGATTCGCAAGAAGCACTTTATTTCCGATGCGCCGTCGATGCGCGCCGCCTCAAACATTTCGGCGTGAATCTCATCGAAGAAGTTTTTAAGCAACAGAAGATAGAACGCGTTCGCCCCGGCCGGCAACCAGAACGCAAAGAACGAATTCAGCAAATTCAAGTCTTTCAAGTTAATGAAATTCGGAATCAGATAAGTGGTCGGCGGAATGAATAATGTCACAATGAACATAAAATGGATCGTCTTGGCGTGAGGCACATTCAGTCTGGAAATGCTGAAAGCGGCTAACCCAAGCACAACAACCGTGACCAGCATATTTCCCCCAAAAATAAGCAACGTGTTTCGCAGGAACAGAGGCAGATCGATAAAGTCCCAGCCTTTCCGGAAGTTGTCCCAATGCCACTCGGACGGCAGAAATCTCGGCGGGAAGGAGTTAACTTCCACGTTGGACTTCAAGGCGTTGAAGAAGGTCATCAAAATGGGATAAATCATCGTGCATACCATGACCATGATCACGATAATCATCAGGGTGTAAACCAGTTTGTGACCAGGCTTATTTAAATCATGGTGAGACAGAATGCCTCGATCTTGTGATTTCATGTCTAGCTCTCCCTTCGGTTGGACAATCTGAACTGCAATACGGCCAGGACGCTGAGTACCAGGAACATCAGCACACCCATCGCGGAAGCCACACCTAACTCAAGCCGGGTGGTTGCGTACTTCACGATCAGGAGCGCGTAAGTCAGGGTAGCGTTTACCGGTCCGCCGTCCAGCATCGCCAATTGCGATTGAAAGCCTTGAGAGGTTCCGATGAGTTGAAGGAGCAGCATCAGGAGCGCCAAGTTCTTGATTGACGGCAAAGTAATGTAACGAATTCGGGCCCATACACCGGCCCCGTCCATTTCCGCCGCTTCGTACCAGTCCCGGGGTATGCTTAACACCGCGGCGAGATAGAGCAGCATGGCCGATCCGAACTGCTGCCAGGTTTCCATGATGACAAGGGAGAGCATAGACCATGACGGATCGGTCATGAACGAGACGGATTCGCCCCCGGTACCGGTAATGACAGCGTTAATCGGTCCAACCGGATCATAGAACCATCGCCATAATCCGTAAAGAACAACCACGGGTATAACATTCGGCAGATAAGCCGCCACACGTACAAAGCCTTGAAACTTCCGTAGTTCCGAAATGGCGATAGCGAATACAATAGGTACCCAATACCCCAGCACCAGACCCAGCATCATATAATACAACGCGTTGCGGATGGCAACGGGAACTTCCGAATCTTGAAATACGGTCTTGTAATTGTCCAAACCGACAAATTCATTTCCTTGAACGAAATCAACATCGTAAAAGCTGTACACAAATCCTTTGATGATCGGCATCCACAGAAACAGAATGAAGATGACGGCCGCAGGGACAATGAACAGATATCCCCACATATGCTTTCGAAGAGTCCGGAGAATTCCCGGCGATTTAATCTTTGGTTTGGAAGGATGAAGCGGAGCAGAGATTTGATTCATAGGGTTTCCTCATTCCTTTACATAACAGATATACATCTATTGTAGAAAAGGACCCCGCTTGCATGAAAGGTGCGTATCTATTGTAATGATAGTCATTCTTACTTCTTTAACTCGCTGGGTGAAATGCCGTAAAATTTTTTGAATATTTTGCTAAAATGTTCCGGTGACTCGTATCCCACCTTCTCCGCGATCTCGTATCTTCGCATATCCGTCTGCAGCAGCAACTTCTTGCTTTCTTCCATCCGAAGCTTGATTACATATTCCCAAAGGTTAAATCCTGTATTTTTTTTGAATAAATAGCTTAAATAGTTGGGACTGATATGGTTTTTCTGGGCTACTTCCTGCAGAGTTAACCCTTTCTGGGCGTAGTGCTGATCAATGTAAGCCCTTGCCTTGTCAATAAGATCATTGTTCTGAGCATGAAACTCCTCTTCAGACGGGTCCTGGGCTTCGCCTTCCCAATTGAAATCACCGTAATAGAACACGTCATGGTCTTTATGCTTCTTATTCCAACGCATCGCTTTCTCCGCTTGCTCCGCGAGCATAGGCAGACCGTCGGTTCCTTTCACAATCTGACTGATTCCGATGACGCTGGTTAATCCCAAGTATTTGCGAATATGATGATGAATGCTGCGCCCGAGCATGTCGAGCAGATTGATTTTGTTCACATTGGCATCTTCCACCTGGGCTTCTTCCCATTCCAGAATGATACTCAGGACGTGATCCGAAGAGCTGAAGGCGGCATGCCTCCATTCCCGGTTCAGCAGCTCATGAAGAATATTCAATGCGGCGTACTCCAGCAACCGGGCGTCGCTTGCCGATAGAGTACGGACCTCTGATCGTTCTTCCAGACGCAGCCGAATGCGAACAACAGAGAAGTAAGGGCCTTGAAGCGCCACGCCAAGATCCGCAAGTTGCCGCAAGGCTGGAAGCTGTTGTTCCGGGTCTGAGATTAACCTGTTGAACCCCTCGGTTTTCTTCGGGTCGGGTTCCTCCATGCGGAAGTGCTCCTGAAGTTCCGTTAATAAGTCTTCCTGGGCTCTGGCCGGTTTTTCCATCTTCAACAGGACATTGCGGACCGAATCCAGCAGCTGACGGCTGTTCAGAGGCTTGATCAAGTAGTCCTTAGCCCCCAACCGCAGCGCCATCTGAGCATATTGAAAGGTTTCATGCGCCGATATGATTATCGTCTGCACCCAGGGTTTAATCATTTTGGCCTGATGCATCAATTCGATGCCGTTAATCTCTCCCATCTGGATATCGGTAATCAGGAGATCGATCTCTTCCATCTTCAGGACATCTAAAGCTTCATAAGCATTATAAGCGGTGTGGATGTGTTCAATATCGAAACCCGATGTAGCCAGAAGGGAGCTCAATCCCTTGCATATCAAAGGTTCATCATCCACAATCAGAATATGGTACATTTACTTATCCCCCTGTTACATTCAATTCTTCATGATTTGCGGAACCGGACGTTTGCGGAAGCACAATGACAACTTCGGTCCCCTGCGGTATACGTTTACGATAATAAAGCCCGTAATCCTGCCCGAAATGCAGCCGAATACGCTGTGTCACATTCCTTATCCCGTAACCTAGAGAAGCATCCGCTTTCTCATCGTTCAAGAGCTTCTCAATCGGTTCGAGTTTAAGCTCTTTGAATCCGTTATCCTCCACTCTCAGCTCCACTTGCTCCCCGGAAAGCCTTCCCCAAACGCGAATCTCACCATCTTCTTCCATATGCTTGATGCCGTGGAGAATGGCGTTCTCAATTAACGGCTGCAAGCTGATTTTGGGTATCAGATAGCCTTGAATTTCTTCAGGGACGTCCCAATGAATACTAAACTTGTAATCATAGCGTTGTTGCTGCAATTTCGTATAAGCCCGCGCATGCTCAAGTTCTTCTCCGATTGTAATTAACTCTCTGCCGCGGCTTAAACTGATTTTCATCAGCTTGGACAGATCTTTAATCATTTCCGCCGATTCGTTGTTTCCTTCCAAGGAGCTTTTCCAATATATACTTTCCAGGGTGTTGTACAGCAGGTGCGGATTTATTTGTTCATACAAAATCTGCAGCTGTGCTTCCTTCTGCTTGATCTCCATCTGGTACTGATCCTGAATCAGGCTGTTCAGCCTGCGAGCCATATCATACATGGAGGTGATGAGGATTCCCACTTCATCATCCCTGTTTTTGGCGGGCGTTTCCGGAATACGTTTGCCGGGTACATAGGAACGCACGAACATAGCCAACTTCTGCAGCGGCGTCATCAACGACCGCCAGAAATAGGTGATGAGGATACATCCGAAGAGGCCATAAGCGACGGAAATCATCAAGATTACCCGTTTCAATTCATTTTGCTGCTGTAACAAGGAGCGTACAGGCAATTTGTAAATCAGATTGTGATGCAGAACAGAGTTGTTATTGATGATATAAATATGTTCTTCATCCATGTAATGCACGGCTTTGCCCCCGGTTTGCGGAAGCGCTGCCCCGGAGGGAAGTTCTAACGGCATTCCCAAACGATACCTCTCGCTGGAAGCCAGAATGATATGATTCGGGTCCGTTACGTACATTTCCCCATCAGGCAAATTCACCGATTTCAGCGATTCTCCGACTTTATCCTCCATCCTGGTCACCACCAGAACACCAATGACGCCGTTGCTTTGCGTAACATTGTTTACCGCTCGTATGTATGCAAGTGTCTTCTGATCCGCAAACGCTTCGTTGCTGTCTATGACCTCCATAAAGCCCTTCCCTTTACGCGCAACGGCTTTATCATACCAATCCGGTTTATTGGATTCTGTGAAGAAATATACTCCTGTCGGTGTCATCTGGATTTTCGGGGCAAAAAAATAATAGTCCTTCGGATCATACACATAAAAAGAGTAATAGACGGGATCCGTTCCCTTCGCACCGGTGGAGTAAGCATTCAGCAAGTCCTCCATCGCTCTGTATTTCGTTACCCGCTCCAACACGTCGTCTTCCCCGTTTGCAATGAGCTGCTGAGTCGTGGTGCTGCGGATTAATGTGCTTGTCACTTTAGTAACCGTATCCATATCCCTGCTGATCAAGGTAAGACTCTGCTTATTCAACTCGGCGTACGCATCGGTTACATGTTTTTTAAGAATCTGCTCCGCCTTGGCGTTTCCATACCAGTGCAGAAACAGGATCGGACTGACCATCATCAGAAACAGCAGAATAAGCTGCTGATTAATCTTCATTCTTGTTAAGGGATTCCGTAGTCCCGCGAGCATCCGATGCACCTCCTGCCTGTTATTTATAATATATCAAAATAAAACGGTTTCAGGAGAAACTCGTAATAATACACATCATTTACGTAATAACAACCATAAGCCCCCATCCGGAGATAGGGGCTTTCTCTGATTCCTACATAACTAGTTCAACAAAAGCAACAGGGATAATGCTCCCTCGTGTTCGGCATCTAAGCTCAGTGTGCGCAAGACAAATTTCTTAGCCC
Source organism: Paenibacillus swuensis (assembly GCF_001644605.1). Classification (NCBI taxonomy): domain Bacteria; kingdom Bacillati; phylum Bacillota; class Bacilli; order Caryophanales; family Paenibacillaceae; genus Paenibacillus; species Paenibacillus swuensis. The sequence goes on from NZ_CP011388.1 coordinate 4,712,763, forward strand.
TCTCCTCGTCTCCAAGCTCATAGCTGGAGATTGCAACGGCATAACCTACTTCGGGTTCGGTTGTCTCCTCTGCTTCAGCCTGGTTGAAGAAGGTCATGGCTTCCTCATACCGCTCCATCTGATATAGCAGCATGCCGCTTCTCAGAGCCAGATTCGAATGCTTCGCAACTTGATAAAACCCTTGCCACATCTGTTGAATACCGTATACAACGTCTTTGGATTCTTCCTCGCTTGCGGTTAACACCAGCACGGACAACCGGTACGCACATTGGGAAAACCATTCGGCATCGTAACGTCCCAGCCTCCAGAACGTAAGGATTTGTGAGAGATCCAGCGTATTTAACTGATCATCAAACCATAGCTTCATGTTGAAGAAATCATCCGGTCCGAAGCTTTCAATCGACCGCCGATAAGCTAGCCGGGTAGAACCATAAGCTGATGGATCCTCCAACATAAGAATACAACCGACATTCAAGTTTCGGTAATGATGCGGAGTAAATAAAGCCAGAGCTCCCCGGCTTTCCAAAGTATGTTGGATGGCGTGGTAGTTCGCCGTTAGGGAGAAGCTGCCGTGATGAACGAAGTCAGGAGGCGGAGCGAATGCCCAATGGTCCAGCCGGTGAACTCCCTTATCCGCCGTCAGAAGCACAAATCCTTCCTGTGACAATCGACCCAGCCGCTCCAGACAAGAAAGCCCCACAGAGGGAAATAAAATATGGGAATCTTCAAGCTCCCGTTTGTATAATGCAATGATTTCCGAATAGGCGTATGAATCTTGCTCATACTCCGGAGATTTACGGTAATGGTATTCCGGAATGATGCGTTCCATCATCTCAGGGGTGGCTTCCTGCGTTCCTTCCGGCAGGATTAAAGACACATCGCAAGCATAAATCTGTCCTTCCCCCACATACAACAGGTCCTGTGGAATGCTGTCAAAGAAGTAATTGGCTACGATGAGCAACGGTTGCTTTAAGTCCCCGGGGGTGATTCGATGACCGGATTCAACCAGAAACAATTCGGTGTCGCTCACGGCATCAAACGTAGCGAAGTCCAGCCATCCCCGCTCCACGTAAGGAATCAGTTTAGGATGTTCACGCCAATGCGAGATATTACGCTCAGCCAGATCGCTCATCACATAGCGAAACGGCGGAAGCCTCATTCCCGCAAGCTCAATTAATTGGCGAAGTTCATCCAACACATGAAAGGCCAAAAGACCGGAGCCCGCGCCAAGCTCGAGCATGGTTACAGGCTCCGCCCCGTGACCCATGATGGCCCGGTCTTGCAAAAACGCGAACAGGATTTCGGCATAGGCTGCAGCAATCATCGGATTGCTGGTGATAAATTGGGGAACTTGATCGTTACGCCAAGCTTCGACACCTTGGTTCTCGTAGTAGGCCCGTTGCAATGCCCATAGCGGAGAGTCGCTGAAAGGAAATACAGGTTGTTTCGATGAAGTCATGTCTCTACCCGCTTCTACATAATATTGGCTTGAAATTTACCCAGCAACTCTTTTAATCCGGCTTGAACGGAATTGAACCCCAGACCGGACGGAATGAAATCGAATAAGGTCCAATGGTGTTTCACCGGTGGTTGATATAAGGTCGGCAAAGGAGTTACTTGCACACCCTGCTGTTTAAACAGTTCCACCGCTCTTGGAATATGCCAAGATGATGCGACAAGAAGCGGTTTCTTAAAACCGTTTCTCTGCATGATCACTTTCGATTCTCTTGCATTCTCAAGTGTAGTTCTGCTCTTGTTATCCAGAATAATCATCTTCTCCGGTATATTCATCGCCATCAGGTATCGCTTGGAAATATCGGCTTCATTCCCTGCCCATCCGACACCCAGTCCCTTACCGCCCGATAAAATAATGGGCACCTTCAGTTTCTGGTAAAGCTTCATGGTAACCAGAACATTTAAGGCCGTCGCTGATTTCAGTTCACCCTGATCGTCAACACTCCGCGCATCCATGATCGCTCCTTCGCCTAACATGACAATCACATCGCCGGAAATTTCATCAGGATATGTTAATTGTTTGTCGATTTGCTTCGTTAACATGGCGCCCACAAATGAAATGCTGGAAAGATAGTACATGATCGAAATAAACATTAACAGATAAGATAAACCTCTCTTGCTATTGAAAAAAGTGTACACGGTAAGTCCTACCAGCATCAGCCAGAGTAACGCCGGCGGAAACAATAAAGAATATATGATTTTCACCAAGTAAGCCGCATCCATGGGTACACCCCGCTCCGTTCAAGATGCGTCTATTCTATCATTAGATCCTGTGAACGTCATGGGACTCTTAACCCATTAGGTGGTCGCGGCACCCTCTGCAGCAAGCGCGCGGAAGTCCAAATCAACCAAGGTTTGTCCATGGATAATTCGTTCTCGGATCTCAGTATACCAAGTCTTGAGACGCTCAGGCATCGACTCGACGTCCCTCTTCTTGCGAAGCACCAAATACAAGATGATGTCTCTCAGCTGAAGAAATAGCGGCAGAACATCCAACCACGCCGGCGATAAAGTGAATTCCTCGCTATAGCCTTCCCAGAATGCCTTGAAATACACTCTAGCAAACGCGGAGCGATCTTCGCCATAGTTCGCCGGCGCGCCTCTGCTTACACTATAGTATAGAGGGATTGCCACATCGTGGATAAACCAGGTATTCATCGCGTCGTCAAAATCAAACACGGTGATTCGACCTTCATCCGTGAAGAAATTCCCGGAATGTATGTCGCTGTGAATGAGACCGTAACTCCCGGCAACCTGCGGCAAATCTCTCAACTTCGATATCAGCATCTGAAGTCTTTCGCCTACAATAATGTCTTCCGCCGGAATAAACGCGCCGGCTCCCGTAATCATCACATCCTCATCCCACGCTAAACGAGGCTGCACCCCGTTAGTCTCAGGGGAGTAAAGCTGTGAAATACGGTGCATTCGCCCGGTGACGGCTCCCCATGTTTTGAACAAATGCGTGTTGTATTGGGCTGGATTGTTGGGGTCTGGACGTACGCCTGGTGCTTTATGGAACAGACATGCGATGAAATAGGAAGATCCGGCCTGGATCTTTTCAGCGGACAGACCGTTCAAGGAGGGGATGAAACCCGCTATCTCATTCTCCATACCTGACGAGCTTAGGAAAGCGATCCAGTCCAGTTCCGAGATCACTTCCGCCAATGAGCGGTGAGAACTGTGTGTCAATCTCAGGATGGTTGGCGTATTCTGCCGATCTGCTTCATAAACATAGTTTTCAAAATCACCCAACTTGGACCAGCTCCCCCGCGTTAAACCGAACCGGGATGCCGCCTCATTGAGGATGTGCTCGCCAAATAAAACTTCTACTTCTTGTTCCATTACCTAACCTCCTTAAGCTTTACTATATATAATAGTAAAATGTTCAACACCTATGATTCATTTTCCTCCCAAGTTTCTTGTTTCCCGTCTTCTCTCATAGGGTACAAATAATAGAGTCTTAAACTCAGGAGGTGGCAGTACACATGGGTACAAACCAGAAGAACACGCCAACACGCCAAAGTGAACAAGACGATCAGAAAGCTCAGTTCAAGCAATTTGTAGAAGGCACAGCGGCAGCCCGGGAGCATCCTGCGCGAAAGGATGAGAAGGCCACGGGAACCCATCAGTATATGGACGAGCAGAATAAGTTGATAGACCAGCATAATTTGCGAAAATAGAATTGTATATACGCAGAATGAAAGAAACCTCAGCCGCGGCTGAGGTTTCTTTCGTAAGGTTACAAGGTTTGTCCAGTACTTACTTTCTGGATGAATACACATTGATATGATCGATATGGCCCAATTTGCCTTTGACAACCTTCATGGGACCTACAAATTTTAGTTGAAATTCACCTGCATGATACACATAAATTTTGTCCGTCCCGCTAAACCTAATATCTGCAGGCATACCCAGCGCAGAAATGACCGCGCTAAAGGTCAAGGATTTGATGCCGTGGTTTGGATCCACATTTTGCCCGAAAGCCCGAAGATCGTACACCACGTCTCCGCTTCCTACACCGAAAGCAAAGGCGCCTGTACCCATACCAATGTTGTAAAACTCATAATTATTGCCGGCCGAAGGACCTTTGGTAGGTTTTCCCCAGGTTTTGTGCACCGTTGAAATGAGGGTTTTGCCAGCGACAAAAGGAGTTCCGGGTATTTTACCTTGTTTAGCTAATGTATATATCCCCTTAATATAACTATTCGGAGCTTGGTTAGCCGTTGTTGCTGAGACTGGATTTTTGCTTCCTTCCGCGTGAGTTTCAGCAACCGTGGCAAGTGACCCCACAGATATTAAAGCGGCAAGTGTGACTTTAGACCATTTGTTCATCAGCATTGTGTTAGTCACCGTTCTTCACCTTCCATTCTTAGTTGTATGATGCTCCTTCATTGTAATAAAGAGTTGCGTCTAACTTGTTTCTGTATGTTTCAAAATGATATAAACTATGTAAACATTTATATAATAAAATAAACAAAGGACCTGCCGAAAATTCATTGCAAACAGATCCTTTAGTTTAGTTCAAAATGAAATTAAATCAGTCTCTTGATAACTACAGAAGCGTTCACGTTCGCTTGTGTACCTCCCGCTAATGTTTGTAGCGTCACAGCAGCTGAAGAAGTGTGATTTCGAAGAGTTAATACATCTCCGGATGCCAGCGCAATAATAGCCTGACCTGTGTTCTGTTGTGTCCCTGCCCCTGAACCATATATGGTACCTGCAACCGGGGCACCATTAAGGAATAATCCAAACTGGTTAGGCTCAACACCCGACACAGAGAAATTAATTTCATAATCCCCTGCATTGGTTACTGCTATCTGAGCAGAACCTGGAGCGTGTGTAATGCCTGGCGTAAGCAGACCGTTTGTGTCAAAAATAACGTCCGCCTCAATAGGTACCACCTGAGCGCCTAAATTATAAATATATCCAAATTCAGTTATTCCGCCTGTTCCTGTAGCTCCTGTAGCTCCTGTAGCTCCAGTGGCCCCAGTGGCTCCTGTTGCCCCCGCGGGACCAACGGCCCCGGTAATTCCTGCAGGGCCAGCAGGTCCGGTTGCCCCTACCGCGCCTGCAACGCCGACACTTCCTGCGACACCTACACTACCTGCGGTACCAACGCTTCCGGCTGAACCTACCGCACCAGCGGGACCTACAGCTCCGGCTGCACCTACAGCTCCGGCTGCACCTACATTGCCTGCTGAGCCGACAGAACCTACACTACCAACTGAACCCGCACTCCCTACGCTACCAGCTGTACCAACGGCTCCGGCGCTGCCTACCGTACCTGCAGCACCAACACTTCCAGCAGCGCCTATCGCCCCTTGAGGAATAGTTACACGTACAATTTGCTCTTGAACGACAATTTTCTTGCAGCAACATTTGTTTGTTGCTGGATTTTTTTTCTTATGTTTTTTCTTAGTTGGGCATAGGATGACTGTTTTCTTTTTGCAACCTTTTTTGGGCTTTGGTACAGGACAACCCATGAAGACACCTCCCTAGTGATTTGTTGTATACTACTCCAATCATCTAGGGAAGGCATGGACTTATGTCTTGAGAAGCGTAGACGCTTGTCTATTTATTAAAGGAAATAGGCATTGCATATGGTAAATCCATCTATTGTTCCTCCGCAGGTTCCAGCTCATTACGGGACAACTTCTTTACCGATACCACCTTACCGCTCTGGTCTAGTGCGGTAACAGTAAGGACTTTCCCGGCATGTCGAGGAACTCTGGCAAGCCATGAATGCTGTTCATCCCTTGGATGGTGAGCACGAATGAGCTGCGGCTCCGCTTCATATTGGGCCCCATCGGAAATGTGTAACTTGTGAATGTTTTGATTGGTTACAGCACCTAATAAGATGGGGAACGGTGAATCCTGCCGGCCGTTGTATGGCAGATACTCAACAAACAGTCCATCCGATTGCGCGCCTTGACCTCCCGACATGGATCCTCCCCAAGCCCATTTCCATCCTCGCCACGTCCATCGCACGTGTTCAACATTAAGATCATAATGGTTTTCTTTCATAAACCTGCGATAAAGGACAAGGACTCCATTCTCTACAGCTTCTGTGTGAACATATACAGGATATTCGTTATAACTGCGGAACTTCGTAATGGCAGCTTGCGCTGCTTGTGACTCCGTAGAGTTTATATCCGTTGCATCTTTAATTCTTACTTTTTTAATCTCTTCCGATGACAGAGTGCCCAATATAACTAGGCACATGGATAAAGTGACGGCCACCAGTCCTATCCAATATTTCCTTTTCATGATCAACCCTGCTTCCTTACTTCGTATTAGTCTGCTTAAGAGTTCAGTGATAACGTCTAACCTTTGTACTATATCACATGGCCCAAACCCCCAACTCTTCCTCAACATACTCTACTGTAAACATCAAGGAAAGGGCTGTTGACTGTGACAAACTATCAGGTTGTATGGAAGGGTCCCGTGCAAAAATCAACCGGGTTGGGCACGGCTAGTCGGGAATATGCTGTTGCTCTCCACCGCCAAGGCGTTGATATCAAAATCTTATCCTCCCGGCGATCATCCTCCCCTTCCTTAATTACCTCCCTCTCCAACAAGCGCTATGCGGCGAATAAACCAAAAGTCCTTATACATCATGGGCTTCCCCATCAACTAAACTGGGCCAAGGCTAGAAGGACTTATGACTATATTCTGCTCAACACCGTATGGGAGACCACCAAGGTCCCTAGAAGCTGGTTTCCAAGCATTAACCTCTACGATGCAATATGTGTTCCTTCCGTCCAAAATAAGACTGCTTTGCGTAACAGCGGTGTAAAGGTTCCGGTCTTTCTTGTACCGCATGGAGTCCATACCCGCACCTTTACCCCCAGGAACCGAAAAAAGCCCCTGCCGTTTCGCAAAGGGACCTTTATATTCGTCTCCGTATTTACATTTCAGCATCGTAAAAACCCGGAAACCTTACTGCGCGCCTTTTGGGAGGAATTTTCCGCTACAGACAAGGCAGCACTTGTCATAAAGACTAGCGGGTTTGGATCTCGTGAGTCTGGTGCATGGATTAGAAGACGTATTCGGACCTATAAGAAGAGATTAAATTTGCGTAAGATAACCGCCCCTCTGCAACTTATCACGGGTTACACCAGCCCGCGAAGCCTAAAAGGTTTGTATACGGCAGGAAATGCTTTTGTTCTTCCAACAAGGGGAGAAGGCGTCGGCCTGCCGTTTCTTGAATCGCTAGCAAGCGGGGTACCGGTTATCTCTACACGATGGGGAGGACAAATGGATTTTCTTAACGACAGGAACTCCTATCTTGTAAGTTATCAACTGAAGCCCCCGGCATTGCGTATGAAGCAAGCCATCTCCCGCACCTTCCGGCCTTTATTCGCCCAACCGGGTCAGCGATGGGCGGAGCCAAGTCTGAGCAGCCTGAAGAAGCAGATGAGGAAAGCCTACGCCGACCCGACTCTATGCCGGAGAAAGGGTGCCCAAGGCCGATCAGATATGAAGAAGCAGTCTTGGAGACATGCTGGTCAAGCCATGAAACAAGCGGTGGAATACGTAATTCGCAACAAGAAGCGTAAATTCTGAGTGATGGCCGACACAGTGATTGCGCTGTGACCGAGGTTCAAGGGGAGTGGCCACTTTATTAACTCCGCCATATCTCACCCAAAGCATCCTCCAGCTTCCCGTAACGAAATGTGAACCCTTTTACCGATAGACGCTCCGGCACCACCCAGCGGCTTTTGAGAATCAACTCCGTCTCCGTTCGGATCAGCATAGCTCCGATCTCTAGCAACCATCTCGGGGAAGGCAGTCCAACCCTAACACCAGCCGCAACGCGCAACTGCTTCATGAATTCCTGGTTCATAACCGGATGCGGTGATGAACAATTAAACACTCCGTTAAGCGTCTTATGTTCCATAATAAATTGTACGATGCGAAACACATCTTCAATATGGATCCAGCTAAACATCTGTCGCCCCGACCCTTGGACACCGCCCAATCCGAAATTTACCAAGTTTCGATATGGTCCGATTACACCGCCGTCACGCCCCAGAACTATGGCCATTCGCAGGGCTGCCTGCCGTACACCCGGAACCCGGCACGAGAAGAACGCTTCCTCCCACGCCTTGGCAACATCAACGGAAAACCCCGTCCCCAATTCGCCGTTGTCTTCGGTCATAGGCCGGTCCTCGGCATGTCGGTAAATGGTTGCCGTACTCGCGTTCATCCACAGCGCCGGCGGCTTCGCACATGCCTTTATCGCATCCCCCAGCGCTTGCGTCGTATCCACCCGGGAGCTTACAATCTCCCGTTTATTCTTTTCATTGTAACGGCAATCCACAGACTTTCCCGCCAAATTAATGACAACATCGGCCCCGTCCAAAGCATCTATAATTGATCTCCGATCCGACCAGGAGATATGTCCGTTCCCCCGTGAAATGATCTTCACAACATCCTGAAGTTCCCTGAACTTTTGCTCCAAAAAACGTCCTACAAAGCCCGTTCCGCCAGCCAGCACAATTTTTCGATTCATCATAAACGCTCCTTAGAAACCAGTTATACAAGAATCATAGCTTAAGGAATTCGCTTGGGGCAGTTCTAAATTTTATAGTCCTCCTCCTAATTTATATTGTCAAGTGTAATCTTCTGAGAGAATCTTCATTACTTTCTAATAGTGATGCAGTAACGCTTGCCATACAAGGTTCTTTCCTCGTGTTGGTAAATGGTGGTTGTTTCAAAATATGTTAGGGTAGTTTCAGGTCATCATCTGGTTCAACCCATTACATATTTGGAGGTACACATCTTATGAGTAACAAGTCTATCCCTTCTCTCAGCAAAACAGTACTTAGCGTCACACTGGGGCTATCTATAGCATTAGCCGGAAACGGAGTTATGCCGCAACCTAAAGCTCATGCCGCGTCTGCATCCGTAACCAACAAACTAATCTCTTCAGGCAAAAAATACCTAGGCGTGCGATATCAGTTTGGAGCATCTTCGAATACGACCAGAGCTTTCGACTGCTCTTCTTTCACACAACGTGTGTTTAAACTCAATGGCGTGAAGCTGCCCCGCTCTTCCAAACAACAGGCTAAAGCGGGTACATATATTTCCAAAAGAAATTTGAAAGCCGGGGATCTTGTTTTCTCGGATACCAATCGTGACGGTATTATAAATCACGTATCCATCTATATCGGCAACGATCGTCTGATGCATACTTACAGAGTGGGAGTCGGTGTTACGATCTCTAAGTTCTCTGGCAGCGCATGGGATCGTACCTATAAGACCGCCCGCCGTGTAATCTAACGTCCTCCAAACAGCAAAGGGCTATCTCGTCATCATGAATGACGAGATAGCCCTTCTTGGTTGAATTGATTATTTGCGATTCTTCATCCATTCCGGAAGGAAAATATGTAATTGTACTAGGGTCAAAAACTATGAACTTCATCATATGTTTAATCCCTAGTTTGTCAATGGGATTTATGGACTACTCACTCATGCCGAATCTCTTGGCATTTCTGGCTTTGGCGCGTTCGGCCTCTACTTCCCTGTTGCGAGCATCCGCATTGGTTACCAGGGAATCCAGTAACTTCCGAGCCACAGCGGTAACGTCCGTAACGGCGTCATGAAATGCTTTTTCATTAGCCTTCGATGGCTGCTGAAATCCGGAAAGTTTTCTCACAAACTGCACGGCCGCTGCCTCAATCTCCTCTTCCGTTGCCGGAGGATCGAAGTTAAATAATGTCTTGATATTTCGGCACATCCGAATAACCCCCTGTTGATATATTTTTATACCTCGACATGTTTCCCCAGTTTCTTCAACAGTCCGATCGCATGTTGTTTCTCATCCCCCGTAAGTCCGCTCATCATCCCATCAACGAAAGCCGCATGTTTCGGAAATATACTTGTAAATAGCGCTTGGCCTGCTTCCGTCATTTCAGCATAAGTCACTCGGCGGTCATCTGCGCTCGGCACTCGTTTAAGTAAGCCTCTTTTTTCGAGCTTGTCGATGTTGTAGGTTATGCTGCCGCTCGTTACTAAAATTTTTTCCCCGATTTGCTGCAATGGAATTCTTCTTTTGTGAAAGAGAACCTCCAGGATTGTAAACTCCGAAGCGGAAAAGCCATGGGACTTCATATCTTTGATGGCTTGATCCATGACGGTTTTGTAGGCTTTAGACAACACAACAAACAATTTCAGCGATACAGCTTCACTCTCTTCATTTAGAATCGACTGCGATACCAATCTGCGGCCCCCTGGATTTCCGACATGGTGAGCTGATGCCCGTGAGACTCCCAGTGAACTTCAACTTCCGCACCCGCCCCGTCCAACAACTGCCTAAGTTCCTCTGTTTCCTGCGGGGAACATATAGGATCATTTCGGCCGGCTCCGATGAACACCGGTAATCCGTTCAGTTCCGGCAGCTGCATATGGCGGCGGGGAACCATCGGATGAAGAAGTATGGCTCCTTTAAACACTTGCTCATAATGAAACATCAAGCTTCCCGCGATATTGGCACCGTTGGAGTACCCCACTGCAATCATATGTCCACGCTCAATCTCATAATCTTCAGCCGCTTGATCCAGAAATTCATGAAGTTCTTTGGTGCGCGCAATCAGATCCTCTTCATCGAAGACCCCCTCGGCAAGACGCTTGAAGAAGCGGGGCATGCCGTTCTCCAACACGTTACCTCTGACACTAAGCACGGATGCGGAAGAGTTCACAATGTCTGCAATCGGAAGCAAGTCGTTCTCTGTTCCTCCAGTTCCATGAAAGAGTACAAAGGTCGGCGCCTTCGGGTCAGAGCCTTTCCTGAATAAATGTTTCATCATTGATCCTCCTTCAGCACACGGACTTGAATCGGCGACAGTCCCTGCTCGATCAGCATTCGCTTCTCTTCAAACCAATCGGGAAGCATCAGCTTTTCTCCCAACTTCTCAAATGGCTCATCCTTCGTAAAACCCGGCGGGTCCGTTGCAATCTCGAACAGAATCCCACCCTCTTCACGGAAATAAAGCGCGTTGAAATATTGTCGATCTACAATAGGCGTAACTTGCAACCCGCTTTGTTCCACCGTCGCTCTCCATTGTAGATGGTCCTCATCGTCCTTGGCGCGCCAAGCGATATGATGTACCGTTCCCGCGCCCCCGTGACCCCATTCCATTGCGTTCGCGTTGATATCAATGTAGTTCCCCAGATCCCCTTCCGAACGGAAGCGGAGCAGATCGGCATCGGAGCCGACATAGGTAAAGCCCAAGATTTGCTCCATAACTTCCCGCGTTTTTTCAGGATTGATGCTGTAGAGGACAGCGCCGCCAAACCCTTTAATGGCCATCTGCGCCGGCACACCGCCGAACGCCCACTTGCTCTCCGGTCCCTCCGCGCGTTCCACAATTTCCAGCTGCAGTCCGTCCTCATCCCTGAACCGAAGGAATGTCTCATTGAAACGTGTCATCTCAGTGAAGGAGACGTTCAGCTTCGTTAACCGCTCACGCCAGAACTCAAGCGAACCAAGCGGCACCACAAATGTGCTCCACCCCACTTGTCCTCCGCCAATCTTGCCTTTGCGGCCTTGTGCAAACGGGAAAAAGGTCATAGCTGTACCCGGACTTCCGCTCTCATTGCCAAAATATAAATGGTACACTTCCGGAGCGTCAAAATTTATCGTCTTCTTCACCAGCCGCAATCCTAGCACACCTGCGTAAAAATCAATATTGTTCTGAGCATCTCTGACAAAAGCTGTGATGTGATGAATACCTGCAGTTTTCCGGGTCATCTCAGTACCTCCATTATTTTGAGTATTTACTTTAAAATTAAGTATCTTAAATTTAAGATAATTATACCGCTAATGATTTACTTTTGCAATACTACGTTTTCCATTATAGTGTGAAGATATACTTGTTAAGAAGAGGATCGGTGAAATGATGCGAACGATACGTAATGTGAAACCAGAGGATTTAAATCAACTTTCATCCATCGAACTTCAATGCTTCCCCGAGCAGAAGGCCGCGACACGTGAAGCGTTTCAGGAACGGATTCGTCTGATTCCGGACAGCTTTTGGGTAGCCGAAACGAATGGGATCATTGAGGGTTTTGTGAACGGTCCCGTTACAGAAGAGGCCTATATTACAGATGATTTGTTTACGAGTACCAAAGAAAATCCGCCATTAGGCGGACATCAAACGATTCTGGGACTTGCAGTACCTCCGCATCTGCAGAACCAAGGTATTGCCGCCGGACTGCTTAAGCATTTGGAACAACAGGCTTTTATGGTGAAGCGGCAATCGGTAACACTCACTTGCAAAGAAGAGTTAACCGCTTTCTATGAGAGACGCGGATATATCAACAAAGGTGTCTCCGCTTCAAATCATGGCGGTATCGTTTGGTACAATATGACCAAAGAATTACATAAATAAAAGCCGGACCGAGCAACTCGGTCCGGCTTTCATATGAAAGGGTTTTAGAAACGCTTAGCCGCTTCAATCGCTTGTTCAATCGCCTTAGCTTTAATGTCTGCAGCTTGATCCGGCGCAACTGCCATGCCTTCAACAAACAGTTTCTCTACAGAAGGAATGCCAAAGAATCCCGCAATCGTCTTCAGGTAACGGTGACCCATTTCCACTTCTGCCGCCGGGCCTTCCGAATAGATGCCGCCGCTTGCTTGAATGTGGAACAATTTCTTGTCCGTCAGAAGTCCAACAGGACCTTGCGCAGTATACTTAAACGTTTTACCTGCAACGCTGACAGCATCAATGTAAGCTTTCATCACTGGAGGGAACGAGAAGTTCCACATTGGATTAACGAACACATACTTGTCTGCGGCAATGAACTGATCAACCAGTTGACCGAGGCTGCCCACTTTGCGTTTCTCTTCGTCGGATAATGCCGAAAACTCGGTTCCTGATGCCAACTTGCCCCAGCCGCTGAACACGTCTGTATCAATCTGAGGAACATCCACACTGTAAAGATCCAAGTGAACTACTTCGTCCTGCGGGTTGGATTCACGGTACGCGGAGATGAATTCTTTACCTACCGCCATGCTGTAAGAAGCTTTGTCGTCGTGCGGGTGTGCCGTAATGTATAATACCGTTGCCATTGGAAAATCATCCTTTGCGATTTAATGTATGAAACCTTTATCATTATGTAGATTTAATAGCGGCTTCAAACACATTATAAATAATTCGCTAAATAATATCAAGTTAATTACTTATATTTAGTAAAATATTAATAATAGAGCATGAATAAGCTGCCGGCGCAATCGACGGCAGCTTTTCCAGTTACTTATTCATCTCATCGGTTAGCTTACGGATTATTTCTGATTGTTCCCTTGTAAGAAACTTCTGACCTGTCTGATTCTTGAATTTCTGAACTAACGCCTGCAACCCCGTCCAAGTAAGCGTAACCTTGAATGTAACTGTTAACCAAACCTTATTCCCTGCATAATCTGTGGCCTCAAACGTATAGGAGTTGATCCCCCACTTGAATAAATAAGCCGGTCCCGTAATATTTCGGCATGTTGTTGATGCTACCCCGGACAACTCATCCACCGCCTGGCAGGTGATGCTCACCGTCTCGTTTAAATTGTAGGTTCCCTTGTTTCCGTCCACTTGGATCACAGGCGGATCATACTCAGTCGTTCTAACCTTGAGCACATCGCTGACCTCCGATGTATTTCCGGCCAGATCCCGCGCTTGTATGGTGAAATGATACTCCTGGTATGGAGTTAGTCCGCTTAGTTTCACACTGTAGACGGATCCTGTAATCGTCTGTTGCAGAAAAGTGCCGTTATAGATATCATAGCCGGCGATCGGTCCCTGGTCCGCGGAAGGTTCCCACGTTAACGTAAAGCCGGAATCCGTAATCTCCTTCGCATGGAGGTTAACCGGTTTCGTAGGAGCTTCCAAATCAGGAATTACCTCCCCTTTCTCGCCAATGAACTCTACTTCAGCCATGTTGCCGTGACTGCCTGTCGGCGCAAGATATCTGAAGTAACGATACGCGTTCGGATCAGCGATGCTGATCTCCGTCCAACCCGGCTGCGGTGAAGCTTCTATAACATGAAGGTCACGGTAACCGCTCTCCGGGGACTGGTTGGAGCCTTGAAATCTGCCTCCAACCGCTCTCCCTGCGGCCCATGACGTATCCAGTGTGAAGAACCGGATTGTCACAATGCGGTGCTCATTCCCTTCGCCCGCATCCATCCCCGCATAATTGCCGTCAGCCTGTTTGGCATCATAGTACGTATCAGTCTTGCCATCGAACACAGCGGTGAAACCGCTGCCTGTTCTCCATGCCTCACCTGAGCCAAATACAGTACCGACTATTTCCTGAGGGCCTGTCGGCACATCGGTGAGCGGTTTCGTATAGATTGTGGAAGGCATAGGCGTTAACACGTAATCATCCAGGTATGCATAATAGCCGCTAGCCGGCTTCCATATAAATACGTTCGCATCCATCACTTCTGCCGGGGTGGTGAAAATTACGTACTTGGTTTCGTACGCATTGGGTTTGGTGATACGGATGATATGTTTAATTTGTTCAGCGCCTGCTTGTGCGCGATACTGTACGCCCGTATGAACTTCGCCGTCTTCGCTGGTCACTTGACCTGAAACGCTCAAGATATAAGTTGTGTTTGGCTCCAGCTGGATATCTTGTTGGCCTCCGCCGACATTTAACCCGACTTTAACAGCTTTCGTTCCGGATTGAGGCCTTTCTTCCGCCATCGTTCGATTGCCGTAACTCGACCAGTTGCTATCTCCTGATTCAAAGCCGGAATTGAGCAGCAGATTGGGAATACGGGTCAAGACCAGATCGTCTACAAAGAGGAAACCGCCGTCGTCTGAGGTCTTGTTCAAGAAAATACCTGCACCCGTCACGGTTCCAGGCGTTGTGAAGATGACTTGACGGTACTCAAAGTCGCCGAAATTGGTAATAGCTGCTTTATGTTGGGTTACTGGTGTGCCTGCGCCTGTTTCCATCTCTATTCCAAGCTCACTCGGCAGATCCGGCTTCTTGTCATGCTTTAACCAAGCGCCCAATACATAGGTCGTATTTGCTTCCAACGGCACAAATTTTTTGACTCCGCCTGCCATGGTGCCCAGCTTAAGAGCATGTGCGCCCGTATGGACAGGGGCGGTTACAACGGCCTTGTTGTTGAAACCTAAGCCATAATTCACCCAGCCGCTGTCGAGCAGTCCGGATTCAAATCCGCTCTCTGACAGAAGGTTCGATATTCTGGTCAAATACATATCATCCACATAAGCATTGGCCGCTGTGCTGTTCTTCCACACAAACAGATTTCCTTCCACCAATGAGGGAGGCGTCGTGAACATCATCTGCTGCAACGCGTAGTCCCCGCTATGATCGTAGTACAGGATATGCTTGGTTTGGGGATCCCCGGCCGCTTTACGATATTGCACCCCGATCTCCGTCTTGGCGTTCGGCGTAACATCATGCTTCACCCATGCGGTCAGCAAGTAGGTTGTATTCGGTTCCAGAACGACATCCTGCCCCCCGCCGCCGACACCTGGCCCTACCTTTAATGCTTTAGCGCCTGTATGCGGCTGCTCCGCGACGACGCTGCGTCCTCCCCAATTCGTCCATTGTACATCGCCCTGCTCAAAGCCGGGATTCAGCGCAAGATTCACATGATCCGCAGATTTCAGCGCAATGTATTGGAATAAAGCGTTATTCGTTGTGTTTCCGTCAGCCGTCGTATGCGTATTGTTCATAACGAAGCTAATGGCCGAATTGGCAGTTAGGGTCACGGGCTTGGTGCCCTTTAGCACAAGACTGCCTCCTGGGGCAATCGCGTTTAAGCTTTCTACGGTTTCCACGGGAATGCCGTTGATAAAGAATGTACCCGCTGTCTTGCCTCCCGTTGCTGCTTGCGCGCCTTTGTTGTCAATCCGCGCTTCCAATGTCACAACGTCGCCGAAATAGTAATTTGTCTTTGCCGGTAAGGGCTTAACCTGCGCAACTAGCGGATCTGCGCCGATCGCAGCCGGTTGTCCCTGCACAATCAGCGTTAGAGCGTTATTGTCCGGCTTCGCGTCCGCACCGTAGCTGCTATCTGGTTCAATGACCGCTTTCACGTTAACACTCTGTCCGGATAGCGTGATTTCCGGTGACAGAACCGGCACGGATTCCTTGAACATCAGCTCGCTGTTCAGATCAACTGCAGCCGCTTTAACGTCATTGATATAAAATCCGATTTGCAGCGAGCCCGTCACTTTCTTATCGCCGGTGTTGCTTACAAGCGCCAGCAAGCGGGTTTTGTCCCCCACTTGGAACGTTGTGCGATCCATTTGCAGCGATGTAACGCCCAAATCGGAGATATCCGTAATATTGTGGTTATCGTTCCATACCGAATTGCCTTGCCGGGTCAGATTGGATGGCTTCAAACCGTCCGTTCTGTCGATACAATAACCTCCGTGGCATGCGGGTGCATTCGCCAAACGGTAAGTGTCCCCCGCGAACCAGCTCCAGACGATCCTACCGATTCGATTAGCGCCCGCCACTTCGCGGACCGTGTCGATAACGGAGGTTACTTTGCTGTTGTAAGGTGAACCATACTCTCCGATATGGAATGAAAGTCCTTTGGCATGGACTTTGTCGATGTAGTCCTGCAGACGTTTCTTTCCGTTCGGCAATACCGCGCCCCCGCTTTCCCAGCTGTCATACATATGCAGGGCGAACGTAACGTTACCGTATGAAGCAAGCTGCTCGCCATAGGTAAGCACCGCGCTTTGGGACTCCACAATTTCCCCGAAATTCTGCTTCGTTTCGGATGCGAACTGAGCGCCGTCCACCACAATCATATTGTTAGCTCCGGCCTCTTCCCGGATCGCCTTGATGACCTTCTCATGGGTTGTTAAGAATTGCGGCGAAAGATTTCCAGGTTCATTCATGATATTGAACCACACATAAGGATTGTCCTTATACTTGATGGCGAGATTTTTGTGAAATTCGGCCAATTCCGTCAGGGAAGGTGTTGTCGTATCCGTATAATAGGAACCGGAGAAATCGTGCGCTTCCACCTGAACCACGATACCCGCAGCGGTATACTTATCTATAATTTTATAAAGATGGTTGATATCCTTGAAAAAGGAACCCGGACCGATTTTACTGTTCACCCGAATCGTATTGAATTTCCATACATCTTTCACTAACCGAATCTCGGAGTCCGGTGTCATATCTCGATTCCAATACCAGTTATAGCCGTCCACATTGACGCCCTTGATGATAAATTCGTCTCCGTCCGGATTCAGAATTTTCGTGCCGTCTACATTAAACACACCGGCAACCGTCTGAACGACCGCAGTCGCTGGCGCCGAGATGTTGCCTGAAGCGTCTTTAGCCCGCACCGATACAAGATTCTCTTTGGCCGGAATCAACCCCGTAAGCGAATAGGTCGTCTGTGTTGTCGTACCCACCTTCTGAGTACCTACATAGACATCATAGCCGGTTACTGCGACATTATCGGAAGATGCTGACCATGCGAGCTTGGCTTTGGTGCTCTTCGTATCGCTGACAGTGAGTTCCCCGGGTACTGAAGGCGGCGCATTGTCCGCATCGGGATCTTCATAACCGTAAACCTCAAATTCAGGTAATCGAATGGTGGAATAAGCGCCCTGCTCAGGCACTTGAATCGTCAGCTTCACAAACTTGGCCGATCTTTCGTTGATGAGATGGGTTGTGCTGGATTGGCTGTTTCCGGTTACACGTACGGCTTCAGACCAAACCGTGCCGTCCGAGCTCAACGCGATGGTAAATTCCTTCGTGTTATAGGATGGAGATTCTACAACGCCCCCATGCTTGAGTACGAATTTAGAAACGTTATAGTGCTGCCCCAATTCGACTTGAAGCCAGCCGTTCGCGCCGTTCCCTTGACACCACTTGGTATAGATGTTACCGTCCAGTGCCTTGGCGCCGCTTTCGCTGCTGTTGCATTGTCCAGATGTTACAGCGGTTTTGTTAAGGGCTACATTCCGCAGAAGAGGCATCGTAGTCACCTGGACACTCTCGCTGGCAGATGAAACGTTATTCTCGCCGTCAACCGCTTTTACGGTGAATGCATAAGCAGTGGATGCGCTCAAACCGTTGATTGTAGCTGCGTAAGTGCTTCCGTTCACGCTGGCAAGCACTTGACCTGTATTATTCAGAATTTGATAACCTATTACAGCAACATTATCTGTGGATGAATTCCATGTTAAGGTCACGGAAGTATCGGACTTCCCGGTAAGCCTCAGACCTGACGGGGCCGAAGGAGCCGCTTGATCCCGGTTAGGATCGGGTACACCGAAAACTTCGAATTCATTGATTCGCGCTGCCGTCTCCGTTGATACCTGAGCCGGCTGGTCCACGAGCAGCTTTACATATTTTGCGGTAACAGGGGATATTTCGTGAGTAGATACATTATAGGTATTCGCTGTTACGGACACGTTGTCAGACCAGGATACACCATCGAGGCTTGTCTGAATTCGATAGGCCTTCGTATTCCGGACAGGCTGCTCCCATCCCGCTCCGGCGTGAGCGATTGTGAACTTCGTAACGATATGGGTTCCTTCCAAATAGACCTGAAGCCACGAACCCTCCCCCTGGCCGGCGCACCACTTGTTGTTAAGGTTACCGTCGAACGCTTTCGAAGGTCCCTCTGTGTTTGCATTACATGAAGCGGAAGCTGAGGCCGGTTTATTTAACGCAACGTTCACAGGAGCGGAAGGAGCCTCCGCGTGAGCTGTTAATACAGGGGCCGACGTGAATAATCCGTACGGAAGCAAATTACATAACAACATTATAATCAGAATATGGGGCAATCGTTTGGTCATCATAAACCTCCCTGGATTGTGTATTCAATTTCAATTCATTTCACCGTAGTCAGCTTCCGAACGTAATTTTAATCGTCTTAATTTCATAAGGCTTGATATCAAACCGTATCTCATGCTCGTGAACAGGGCCGCAATTCTCCTCCAATAAATTAGTGAACCGCCAATGTCTATAAGGAAACGCAGGAATCAGCTGCAGGTTCGCCGAACTCCCCTTGTACTCATGAAGCCGCACAATCACATCGGTTCCCGCTTCCGTTTGCTTTACGGTATCCACCCATACACAGTCGGCGGACAAGGTAAATAAAGAAAGCTCCTCCGCGGCCATCCCGCCTTGAGTAACCGTTACGGGCTCATTTAAAAACCACGCGGCCGTCTGGGTATTTCCATCAGCCCAATCTCCTTCATGGGGATACAGACTGTAAGTAAATGCGTGCTCTCCCTGATCCGCGTTCGGATCCGGCCAAACAGAGCTTTTGATCAAAGATAATCTCATAACGCTGTCTTTAATGTCGTAGCCGTATTTACAGTCATTCAGCAAGCTTACTCCGTATCCCCTTTCCGACACATCGGCCCATTGATGCCCGCAGGTTTCAAATCGCGCATAATCCCAACTTGTGTTCCAGTGGGTAGGGCGGCGAACGTTCCCGAATTGAATGTCGTACGTGGCCTCCGTCGCGCGAATTTGAACAGGAAACGCAACCTTCAACAGTTGCTGCTTCTCATGCCAATCCACTATGGTACGGAAATCGATTCTTCGTGACTCGCGATACAGCATCATATTTTGACGAATGACGGATTTTCCATAAGTCCATTCCAGCTTTACGGTTACACGCAACGGCCCTGCTTCAAGGACTTCAATGCAAGTCGCATTCGTTACTTCACGCCCATGCTCCAAGCTGAATATATCGATATCCCAGGCGTCAAAATTCAACGGTTTATCCTCAAACACCTGAAAAACATTCCCTTTTGACCCTACAGCCAAAACATCGCGTTCAGCTGTACGATCCCAAAGTCGGGTAATTTGACCGCTTGCATTCCAGCTTAACTTGTAGAAAGGAGTGATCAGGCCATCCTTGGTTAACTCAAAAGCTTCAAATTTCGTCAACAGTTCCTCGGAGTCGTTTATTGTGCTCTCAAGTGTGGTATAACCCAGAGAAGGAATACCCGGTACATAGACAAGCCAGCCTTCCTCCGTCGGCTGAACATCGAGTTGTTTGCCGTGTTGCGTCCAACGGACCGACTCGCTTTGTTCACGATATAAGTCATCGGAATACGAATAAGGTATGACCACGTAGTCCGCCCGAATCTGATTGGAACTGTTCCAGATCGTATAAACCGCACTGTTGTTTTCATTGGATTCAAGGAGTGATGTTACGGCTTCCTCTTGAATTGAATGAACTAGCCCGAAGGCTTCTTCATACTCAAGCTCCGCATCGGCGTATACCTCCGCAATGGATGAACCCGGAATGATATCATGAAACTGGTTTCGAAGAACAATTTTCCAGGCTAGATCGAACCGGGCTTTATCATAATGACTCGGTTCTCCCTTGACGAGAGAATTCATTACCCCAAGCCACTCCGCCCTGCGCAACGCAATCTCGATCTGTCTGTTCCAACGCTTGACTTTGGCTTGACTCGTGTAGGTTCCGCGGTGATACTCGAGGTATAATTCACCGTCCCATACATGGACATACCCGTCGTAGGTATCCACGCGCTTCTTCAAACCGGAGAAATATTCATCGGCTGTGCCTGTTACAATTTCGGGCAATCCCGGCATCTCGGACAAAGCGCGCCGCATCTCGAGCATGTTCCGGTTCACCCCCCCGCCGCCGTCCCCGTATCCATAGGCAAGCAACAGCTGGTTATTCATTTCTTTATCCTTGTAACTGTTCCAAATGCCGGTGACGGTGGAAGCTCTGACATCCCCGTTGTACGTATAGAACCACGTATCGGATTTGGCATCCGGCTCAGGTGTGGTGATGAAATGCACCAACACCTCCGAACCGTCCATCCCCCTCCAGCGGAAGGTGTCGTGCGGCATACGGTTGTACTGATTCCAGCTGATTTTCGTAGTCATCATAACGGGGATCCCGCAACCGCTAAGAATTTGAGGCAGTGCCCAACTGTAACCGAACACATCGGGTAACCACAAGTACTTGCATGCTTGACCGAATTCCTCGCGGAAGAACGCTGTTCCATACAGAATCTGACGGACCAGCGATTCTCCAGAAGGTAAATTGCAGTCCGCCTCCAGCCACATCGCTCCCCCCGCTTCCCAACGTCCTTCCTTCACTTTCTCCTTGATCTGCGCATATAACTCCGGAGAATCCTCTTTAATATATTCATAGATTTGAGGCATCGTCTGGAGAAATTTATATTCCGGATATTCTTCCATTAACCGCAGGACGGTTGTGAAGGAGCGTTCCGCTTTCTCCCTTGTGTGCTGCAGCCTCCACATCCAGGCTACGTCGATATGAGTATGCCCGACACAGGTTACCGTAACCGGATGCTCGGTTTTCATGGAAGACAAGGCCAGATTCAGCACATCTAATGCTTCCGCTGTTGATTGATAAAAACGGTCTGATCCGGGTTCGGACCAATCCAGCCTGCTGAACGCCCGATCCAAAACCTTAAGAAGTTCCTGATATTCGTATCGGTGTTCATTCAACACATTTAAAGTTTCCAGAACCGCCTTGCCCCGGGTGCACAATTGATCCGTTGGGACATCCATCAAACTGAGCTCAAATTGCTTAAACACATGCTCTTGTTCTGTCTGAGGCCCTCCGAACTCATGACCGGACCATAACCTGAAATGCAGCCTAAAGCTTTTCCCCTTGCAATCCATGGGAAACAGCACTTCTTTATGATGAATATCCACACCTTGGTAAGGCGCTCCGTCCACATAAAGCAGCGACTCAAAACCTCCCAGATTCCCGCCGAAATTAGCGCCAAAGTCAAACCGTCCGGTAACCCTTCCGGTATGCCATGCTTCCGGCACCTCGATTTCCGTGTAGATCCATGCGTATCGGTCTCTCCCTTTCCACCGGCTTCCCGTTGTCCGCGTCTTCCAACCCGAATGCTCTGATGCAGGCGGTGTCCTGAAGGGTTGCCCGATCGGCTCTTCCAGCATACGAAACTCATGAATGTGCAGATTTTCTTTGAAACGGTAGCGCTCCAGTTCATTTATTCTTGCTATTAATTTTTTTAATTGGAGAAACACAAGCATCTACTCCTTTACTGAACCAAGCATAATGCCTGTCATGAAATATCGCTGCAAGAAAGGATATACCAGCATAATAGGCAGTAACGTTACGAAGATCTTGGCGGCGTTCACGGTTCGTTGCGAAACCGATCTCAGCAATTCGATATCTTCCTCGCGGTATTCCTTGGTGGGATCAATCTGAACCACAAGCTGCTGCACATAGGTCTGCAGAGGATAATTCTCTTCTTTATTCATATAAATCAATCCGTCAAAAAAAGAGTTCCAGTGACCGACCATAGTAAACAGAACGATGGTGGCAAGGATGGGAACCGATAACGGCAGATAAATGACGAAGAGTTTATACCAGGGTCCGGCACCGTCTATAGAAGCTGATTCATCCATTTCCTTGGGCAAGTTCCGAAAGAAGTTAACCATTAAGACGACATTAAATACACTGGCCGCGCCCGGTAACACCAATGCCCAGATTGAGTCAATCAATCCCAGATCACGAATCGTTAAGAAGGTCGGAATCAACCCGCCGTGGAACATCATTGTGAAGATACAGAACCACATATATACATTTCTTAAAGGAAACTGTCTGACTTCCCGCGATAAAGGAAAGGCCATTAGGGTAATGACGCTCAAGGATACAATGACACCTAACACAACCCTCTTCACCGATACCCATGCCGCGTCAAAAAATTTCTGGTCACTGAGAATATTTGCGTAGGAATCCAAAGTGAAGCCTATCGGCCAGAAGGATACGATGCCTGCGGCGGCTTTGGAGCTGTCGCTTAGGGAAACGGCTAAAGTATTTATAATGGGCGTGACAGAACCCAATGCCAGCAGAGCAAGAATCAGAAGGATCGCGATGTCCGCCATTTTGGAACTCAACGTTTTGTTTTGGATCATGTGCGTACCCTCCCGTCAAAATATTCTGTAATTGGCAAAGCGATAAGCCAGATATGATGATACACCGATGAGTATAAAGCTCACCACGGATTTAAAGAGTCCTATTGCAGTTGCGATTTCGTACTGTGCCTGAGATAGGCCTAACCTGTAAACATAAGTGTCTATAATGTCTCCGGATTCATAAACAACGACATTATACATATTCAATACCTGTTCAAAGCCCGCATTCAGAACACCCTGCATGCTTAATGTGGCCAATAGAATGATGGTCGTTGTCAAGCTGGGTAACGTAATGTATTTCAAGTTCTGCCACCTGTTAGCGCCGTCAATAGCGGAGGCTTCATACAAATTGGGATTAATGTTGGTTAAAGCGGCAAGATAGATAATGGCACCAAATCCGAAATCCTTCCAAGTATCCGTGCCTACCAAAATGGCCGGGAACCATGCGTTGCTGCCCAAAAAAGTGATGGCATCAACGCCCATAAGGCCTAAGGTTTTGTTAATTAAACCTTCATTAGAAAACATATCTTTAAACATACCGGCCAAGATAACCCACGATAGAAAATAAGGAAGATACACCACAGTTTGCACCGTACGTTTAAACCATCGGATCCGAACTTCATTTAACAAGAGGGCAAATACCAACGATGCCACATTATTCGCAATTATCTTCGCCGTTGCGATAAACAGCGTGTTATAGACCACTTGAAAACTAAGCGGATTGTTAAATACGGATCTGAAATGCTCAAAGCCGATCCATGGAGAACCCCAGATGCCCGCCACAGGATTAAATTGTTTAAATGCCAGAATCACCCCGAACATCGGATAAATACTGAATATTAACAGCAATAAGATACCAGGGAGTAACATGAGGTGGTAATGGGAACGTTCAACTTTGTTATTCATAACAGCACACCAGCCTATTCCGAAAGAAAGGAGTGAAAGCGCCCGCTTGCTTCGCTCGCACTCCTTCCCTGATCTGTAATGTTATTTCTTTAACAGCTCTGTCATTTCTTTAATAATCTGATCTCCGCCTTGCTGTTTCCATGCTTTTACCATTTCGTCATAAGCGCTGATTGGCTTCTGTCCCATTACAATCGCCGTAATTTCTTTCTTGGTCAGATCGTCCAGAGGCGCCGATTTGGCAGTCGTGGTTTCTGTAGTCAGGTAAATCGGCTCAATATATGCTTTCGGCGTATTGGTCAAAATTTCAGATGCATCGCCCCAGGCCCGCTGAGCCGCCCAATTGTCTAGATTTTTGGGGTCTGTTTTGAATTTTTGAATACTGTCAAAATGCTTTTGAAACTCTTCGGTTAAGGTTGATTTATCATTCTTGTCCAGCGCTTCCTTCAACAGTTTATACTGTCTTTCGATTTCATCCTCATACTTGGCTGCCGCCGCCACAGGCCACGGCAAGAATTTATTGTAGCCGCCCTCTTCCACTTTCTTCTCCCACAGCTCCGTCAGTTCAGGAATACGCTTCAGTTCGAATTCTTCGTTAATATTAACAAGCTTCATCGCCAGCTCTGGGTGCTTAAATCCTTTCTTCACCACAACCCATTGCCATGAGCGCTGCTTAGCTGTTCCATACCACTTGCCGTCATCACTCAGTATTGCATATGGTTTCCAATCGGCGTTCGGGTCGTTCTTCATCGTTTCATTCAAAGGATAATAAGGGCCCCACCATACCCATTGCATAATGCCCGCTTTACCGTTAGCGATCATTTCGTTGTTTTTGGCCTCATCCTTCAATGCGAATTCCTTGTCAATGAGACCTTCCTTATATAACTCGGCCATTTGGGCCACGCCCGCTTTGTATTCCGGCGTATCCATTCCGCTCATGACCTCGCCTTGCTCGTTTTGTATCATAAGTCTTGTTGCTTTGTTAGCATAAAAGCCTAAGTTAAATGTGCGAGGATCATTCCCCACAATGAAACCGGCTGTGTCTGCTTTTCCGTTACCGTCAGGATCCTGGGTTTTGAAAGCTCGCGCGATGTTCGTCAGGTCTTCGAACGTTTTCGGAGGCTGCAGACCTAATTTATCCAGCCAGTCCTGGCGAATCCATGCAAAATCATGACCCTCGGATTGAACGGATAAGTTCGGAATCGCCATCAGCTTACCGTCAAAGGTCACATCTTCCAACGCTTTGTTACCCGCCGCTGAATGAAAATCTTTGAATGTGGGAGAAGCATAATCTTCATAAACTTTGGTTACATCTTCAATCATGCCGTTCTGTACTAGCTTCTTTAATTGATTCAAATCTCCGACAACAAATATATCCGGAATATCATTACTGGCAATAGCCAAATTCAGGCGGTCCCGAAGACCGTTGTTCTCCGCTGGCGCGGTCCAAATCACTTTCGTCTCAATATTGTAATTCTCTTTCAAGTAACGTGTCGCATGATTATCCTCGTAGGAATTTCCCTCGGGAAATTTCACATTGGGCCTTGTGCCGATCGCGGTGGTGTAACTGACCGGTTCAGCATATTTACCGAAGGGATCCGCCTTTTCAACCGGTGTTGGCGTTTCTTCGGTGGAGCCTTGGTTTGTTGCGTTCTTGCCGTCTGACACCGCGTTCGCATTGTTGTTGGTACCCGCCGAATTGCTGCAGGCCGGTAAAGCGAGCAGCATGACAGCCAGCGTTGCCGTCAGCCATCGGGAATAATAATGTTTCATTTCTTGAACCCTCCCATGATTAAGATCACTTATTTACATTTTCATTGTATAAGTAAACGCTGTCATTCCGTGAGTGAACGAAGTTTTCCCGTATGTAGAAACATTTCAATCTTTCACGGAACAACGAACATATTTCCCACATTCAACGACATCTTTATTCATTGCCGGGTTGAACTTGCCGCGGCTTGACGAAATTCCGTAGGCAGCAATCCGGTTTCCTCTCTGAATATGCGGCTGAAATAACGGGTATCGTCATATCCGCACAAAGTGGCAATCGTTCCTACTTGTGTATCCGTCTGCAATAACAATTGCTTGGCTTTGGCCAATTTCAGATCCTTGCAATATTGCTGAAACGGCTTCCCTACGATGTCCTTAAAGCTCTGGGAGAAATAACTCCGGCTTAAATGGTATTTGCGAGCAAGCTCATCCTGACTGTAATCCACCGCGTAATCTTTAGAAATATACTCAACGGCCTCCAGTATCCGTTCCACAATGTCGCGTGAATAAGCAAATTCCTTCTCCTGTCGAACTAACAGTTGCTTCTTTACCCGCTCAAGCCAGCTAATCCAATCCTGCCAATATAAACAATGCTCGAAGCCTTGGCTCGTTTGAGATAAGTTAGGTATGAGCGAAGACCATCTGGAATATGCGGAGTAAAATACGGCCCGGACTAGTCTTGGATGCAGGTGAAGCCTGCGAAGTTCCATAAGGAGCTGATTGTAAGCAGCATCGTTGTATAACCAAGCTAATGAATTTGTGCAGAAATCACTGCCTGCTTTGACATCCGCCTCATTCTCATTAAACGCGGGATAAGCCTCATTTAAATGTAAATATGTCGTATTTTCCGGATATTCCTCATAGAACAGCGCGGCGTCCTTCAACCTCTGGACACGTTTAGCCAGATTACTCGGATCTGTATATCTCAGCCCTTCTACCCTGATTTGGAACCATCGGGCGGCATCCGGCGGTACCACAGCTTCCCCGCCAAGCACCAGTTTAAATCCCAAATCGATGTCCACTACAGTCCTGCCCTGAATATCCCAATCCGCATCTGATAGCGTGGACACTTCAATCCCGGGTCGAACCGCATACATGAAACCCTGGTCCGCTCCGTATTCACCGGAATCCTGTTTCGTCGCCATCTTCCCTGTAATCCGCTTTAACACTTCTTCCATCATATCTTCTTCCAGTTCCAGCTTTACAATATAATCAATAGCGCCCATTCGTAACGCTTTCTGGATAAACTTAAAGTCTTCATGACAGGTAAGGACCACGATTTTAATATGCGGATGAAGAGTACGCACCTGTTCTATCAGTTCGAATCCGCCCATAACGGGCATCGTCAAATCCGTGAACAGAAGATCGACCTGCGCGGTTAACAACGTTTCCAAGGCAGCTTTACCGTTGCGCTCCTC
Source organism: Paenibacillus swuensis (assembly GCF_001644605.1). Classification (NCBI taxonomy): domain Bacteria; kingdom Bacillati; phylum Bacillota; class Bacilli; order Caryophanales; family Paenibacillaceae; genus Paenibacillus; species Paenibacillus swuensis. Next base: position 4,739,792 of record NZ_CP011388.1, read on the forward strand.
GGCAACAATCTCTATATTGTATTTGTGGAGCGGCATCGTCGAAATAAACCCTTTGCGTACCAGCCTTTCATCATCAACAATCATGGCTCTGATCATGGCTTAACCTCCTCCGACATTCGGGTAAGGGGCAGCGTAAACAGAAACCGCGTCCCCTTCCCTTGGCTGCTTTCTACTCGAAGCTCCGTTCCCATATGCACTTTAAGCATCCGATCCACGAATTTCACCCCGATGCCCAGCCCTACTTGCTTTTCTTGCTCTTCAGAATGAAGCAAGACAGCAATTTCATCAGCAGTCATACCTCTTCCGTTATCCCACACTTCAACTAAACATTCGTCGCTATTATGCGTTTGAATACGTACGCCAATCAATCCCTGACCATCCTCCAAACCATGGTATAGGGCATTTTCCAGCAATGGCTGCAGAACGAACCTCGGTATTCTAACCGTCTCCAAGCCTTGATCCATATCGATATGTACTTTGAACTCATAATCGTACCGGATTTGCTGCAATTCCACATAATCCTTCAGCGCGGCCACTTCTTCCTTCATGGTGACCACGGTCCCGTTCTTTCCGATATTGTAACGTAACAGTTTGTAGAACAAGGTAACCAGCTTATATATTTCATCATGACCGGCTTGCCTTGCCAGCCATTGTATTGTGTTCAATGTATTGTATAAGAAATGGGGATTCATCTGAGAAACAAGCTTCTCCACTTCCAGATGACGTTTCTCCTTTTCCTGATGCTCCACCTCCAGAAGCAATTTCCAGATCCGTTGTCTCATCCAGGAAAATTTGTTCAACACTTGATCAAACTCAGGAATTGAGGTTTTTTCGATTTCGGTATGAAAATTACTGTCCGCTAGGGATTGAATTTGTCTGTTGAGATGAATCAAAGGACCATAAATCATCTTCCAGATGGCAAAGCCAATCATTAATGCGAGAATGAGCGTGCAGACAATACCTAACGTAAACAGCACCATCCATTGATTAATTTCTCGGTTGAAACCGGCGATGGGAATCGCTGTAAGAACACTCCAGCCCATCACGCTGGTTTCTTTATAGAAGTAATAGCCCTTGTGCGCGATGCGATCTTTATTTCCGAATGAAGGCAATGTTGTGGCATGCCCCGTTTTCTTTCGTAAACCGTCATAGATATACTTGCCATTCCCATCCGTTAACAGGTGATGAGCTTCATAACCGAATTGGTTATCGACCAATAATTTGCTCGCTTCCGACAAATTAGACTCAATGGAAATATAAGCGGGTCTGTTAGTGGCCAAGGACAATTTACGACTTACCGAAAACACGAGCTTGCGCGGATTGGTATCATATTGTGTTTCATGAGGGCCGTGGAACGTAACGTTATCAATAGCGGACAGGACAGGCAATCGTTCAGGCGCGGCATCCGTCCTTACAGAAATGCTGGGAAATTGAATATCCGTCCCGGGAAAATAGACCATCATAAAGCCAAGCGCGGGGTTCGTAAAGTTGTATAGATTGTAGATTCGTTTAAGCTCGCCGATAAGTTCAAATCTTCGAAAAACATCATCATACGGCGTATCCTTGTCAAAAAGTCGAATTAACTCCGAGTCCAAGGCAAACCGCTGTGACGTATAATTCAGATTAAACAGCACCGTTTCAATATTTTCTTTCATTCTAATTTCCGACTGTCTGATCCCCTTATCAATCTTATTATTCAAAATGGAGTAAATGGAATAGTAGGATAGTATCCCAATGATGACTAAAGGCACCAATGAAATGAAAATAAGGAGCAGATTCAGCCTATATTTCAGCGTTCTCGGTTTAGTAAACAGATTCATTAAACAGATCTCCTTTGGTGGGGAAAAAAGAAGGCAGGAGAACCTCCGCCTTCTTCCACAGCATGAATTAATAGAAATAGTTTAATGGATATACTTGGTTTTGTCTGTACCGGGTAAGTCTTATTTATCTATGCCGAACGCCTGAAATTCATATATTCTGACCGTGTTGTACTGACCTTGCTCGGCCTTGGTGACGGACAACCGGACATACCGCGCATCCGCCGGCGAGATTGTATGCGTAGTGGTATTGGCTGTGTTCCCGGTTACGGTAACTCGGTTCGTCCAGTTCACACCGTCCATACTCGTATCAATGGTGAAATCCTTCGTATTGGCATTCGCCGTTTCTCCGCCGGATCCAGCATGGCCTACGACGAATTTACTTAACGTTTTCACAGCGCGTAAGTCCACTTTCAACCACTTCACGGCATTTCCGTTATTGTTACACCACTTCGTGTTCGGATAGAAACCGAATCCGTCCACCGCGCTTGAACCGGAGGAATCGAAGGAACAGTTACCGTCCACCGTTGCAGGTTGATTGAGCGCAACGTTCGTTAATCGGAGCACCTTAAACTCATAGATCCGTGCAGCGTTGTTGCCGCTCTGTTCGGCTTGCGTAATGTTTAACCGGACATATCTTGCTTGCACCGCATTGATCGTATGCGTTGTTGCGGATGAAGTGTTATTGTTGACAGACACCTGAGGAGTCCAGTTTGTGCCGTCATTGGAGGTGAGAATTTCGAAAGCTTTCGTGTTGTAACTACCGCTCTCATTCCCCGATCCTGCGTGACCGACATAGAACTTCGTGATATCATAGCTCGTTCCAAAATCCACCTGTAACCATTTGGCTGCTGTGCCCGCACACCATTTCGTAAATTGCTGTCCGTCAAAAGCTTTAGCCGCGGATTCACCCGCGTTGCAGGAACCGCTGGCCGAGTACACCGGCGGGTGAGTCAAGTCCCATACCAGACTCCCGAACGGCGTCAGGTTCGTCGGCTTCGCTACACCGTCCGTCCGATCGACACAAGAGATATTGCCGCAAGTTACGGTGACATGATCATTCATCAGGTCTCCCGAGAAAGCGTGCCAAGAGATTCGGCCGATATTGTTAGGAACGACTTCATTCTTAATGACCGAGGCAACCCCTGTATTGTTAAAGGTTCCGTTGTACATCCCGTATTCGCCTACATGGAACGAGAGGCCTTTAGCAAATACACGATCCTTGAAATCGGTGAAGCGGGTCTTTCCGTTCGACAGTACCGCATCGCCATATTGCCAGCCCCCGTACATGTGGATCGAAAATGTTAAATTCTTCAGGGGATCGTGGTTGAGCAGCGTTTGTCCGTGTGACAGCAAGCCGCTTTCAGAATCGCCGATTTGCGAGCCGTTGTAAGTGACGGTGTCATTAGCGAAGTTATCACCGTCGACGATAATGATACTTTCGTTGCCGGTGCTCCGAATCGCATCAATCACTCGTTTGTGGGTGTCCACATATTGTTGAGGTACTGGATTATGATTGTATCCGGGTTCATTCATCACATTAAACCACAGATAACTGCCTTTGGGATGGTTCTTATACCGCGTCGCTAGATCTTTGTGAAAGTCCGCTAATTCCGTAAGGGAAGGCGTTGTCGTGTCCGTGTAATAGCTTCCGGAGAAATCATGAGCTTCAACCTGGACAACCACGTTATTGTTAATGTATTTATCGATTAGATTGTATAGATATTGCTTATCCTTATGGTATTGGGTTCCTCCTATTTTATTGTTAACCCGCACCGTGTTGAATTTCCATACATTCTTGATCGTATTTAACCAGGAGTCCGTTGACATGTCCAGCTCCCACACCCAGTTATACCCGCTAATATTCGTTCCGTTGATGATAAATGGATTGCCGTTCGGATCGATGATCTGATTGCCTTCAATGTGAAATTTACCTGTAGCAGCCGCCTCCGCCTTGTTCATGAAACCCCCAGCATGGCCAAACATCAGTGTGAAACACCATACCAATAACAGCAACTTGATACCTGTCTTCTTCATCATTCCAACACTCCTTTAACTCGCAGATTAGTCCGAGACTCTATTGCCTAAAGCGGTGTTTCGCTTGACATTTCACCTCCAATCGTAATTTGATAACGTTTACAATTTTTAGTGTAGCATTCCGATGCGGGATTCATAAGGGGAGCCGTGTAGACATTCGGTGTGAAAAGTGTTGCAATTGTGGATCAAAAAAAGACTGAACCGTTAATCTCGTTCAGCCAGTTGTTTTTTTGCTTTTTAAGCCCGCTCCATCAAACGATATTGTCTTGGCGATACCCCCGTCCATTTCTTAAAGGCGTTCTGAAACGCGCTAGGCTCTGAATAATGCAGCAAATAGGCAACATCCGCGACGGAATGGTCCGGTTTGCTTAAGTAGCTGATGGCCAACTCTTTGCGGACACTTGTCGCTAAATCGTTGTAAGAAGTATTCTCTTCTTTCAGCTTAGCCTGCAGCGTCCGGGTACTGAGCCGGAGTGCATCCGCCGTTTGGCCCAAGGAGGGAAGAGTTGACGGCATACAGGAGAGCATCCATTGAAACACTTGATCCGATAATGCGCTGCCCCGGGTTAGCTTCGCTTTCGTCTCCTCCGCAATCCCTTCGAACATCCGAAGCATCTTCGGATCCGAATAAACAATGGGAGCGTCCAACACATCCCTGTTCATACGCAACACGTTTTCTTTACATTCGAACTTGGGAATGACGCCGAATACAGCCCGATACGGTTCCAGGTTATCCGGCGCCCCGTGTGCGAACTCCACGTCATGGAGAGGGATTCGCCGACCGCTCATTTTCACAATAAATTGATAGATTGAACTAGCCATATCTTCCATACAATGCCTGGAGGCTCTTCCGCTTGAAGTCACCATAATGAACCTCAACAGCAACTGATCTCCCTGCGACTCCCATTCCAGGTTAAACTCGCTGCTTATAAGCACATTATATCTTTGATAAGCTTCCAGCGCTTGAGCAACATGACCTGAATGCATCATGACATAACCGAGAACCCCCAAATCAACCACATCCGTTATCTGTCCCTGATGAAGTCCGAAGTGTTCATCGTTCGTATACTCCGCTGCCGCGTAAATCAGCCTTTCCAGCTCTGTCGCAAGAATCCGGTACTCCACGTCACGCAACAGCTCATGGTCAAAAGAAACGTAACGACAAAACTGTTCCGGATCATACCCCTTATGCATGATGGATTTCATGATCGGATGCACCATCGATATGGAAATGCCATGGCGAAGCATGCGAACTCCTCCTTTTTGCGTAAATCATCAACTTTTCAGCGCCTGAAATCATTTCTGTAAATGACAAAACATTCTAAGATGAGTATAGCACTGAAACCGAGAGGAGAATTACGATGACAAAGAAAAAAATTCTAGTGATTAACGGTCACCCCGATCCGCAAAGCTATGGTTCCGCATTATCACAAGCTTACCTCGAGGGGGCTTCGGGCAGTACAACTGAAGTTCAACTTCTGGAGTTAAATCGACTGAAATTCCAACTGAATTTACAATACGGCTACCGCCAAAGAACGGAATTGGAACCTGATTTATTGAAGGCTCGCGAGTTAATCCAATGGGCGGATCATCTGGTTTTGATTTATCCAACTTGGTGGGGTTCGACGCCGGCCCTGCTGAAAGGTTTTATTGACCGTGTATTCCTGCCGGGATTCGCTTTTCAATTCAAGGAAGGCTCTTCTGCGAAATGGGATAAACTTTTAAGCGGCAAGTCTGCGCATCTGATCGTAACCTCCGACACCCCCTCATGGTTGAACCGGCTTATGTATCGACGGGCCGGACTCATGGTCATGAAACGGAATACGCTGCAATTTTGCGGGATCAATCCGGTTCAAATTACAGAAATTAACCCGGTGAGTTCCTCCTCGGCGGAGTTTCGGACCAAATGGCTTGAGAAGGTAAAGAAGCTGGGTTCCATTAAGAACAAGTAGTTGGCCCACAGGACGAGACTTCATTTATCGGAACACTTCTAATACTACTACTTATATTTGTACAGCAAGTTTCCTGGTAATCGGCGGCCGGTGTGTTCGGGATGGAACAAACACCGGTTTCCGGAAGGTGAAGCTTCACTTCCCGAGCTGCTTCAAAGTCGCCTGATAATGCGGCGACAACGCTGCGAACCTGTTCGTAGCCGGTCGCAAGTAAGAATGTCGGGGCGCGGCCATAACTTTTGGATCCAACAATATAGAAATTCTTCTCTGGCTGGCGAAGCTCGGACTCACCGTGCGGACGAACTGTGCCGCAACTATGGATATTGGGATCAATTAAATCCGCCAGTTGGGAGACGGATTCAACAGCAGTATCCGCAGTAAAGCGCAGTTCACGTATGAATGAGAAATCTGGTCTGGCTCCAGTCGCTACGATTATTTCATCAATCTTATCAATGGAATAGGCTTGAGTTAATTTCGTACCATGCAGTGAAAGCGTTGATGTTTCTTCATTGTTCATAATTTGCTGGATGAGAAACGGCGTGTGAACCAATATATTTCCATTCTGTACATATTGGTTCGCGCGGGTTCCAAGTTCCCCTCTTGCGGGTAAACCATCGTTTTCACCGCCGCCAAAAGCGTCAGATACATTCTGTTTTCTAAGCACCCAATGGATGGTGGTTTCCGGAATGTGGAGTTTCAGTTCATGAAGCAGTGTAAGGGACTGAATAGCAGAGTGACCACTGCCTATAACCGCAATGTTTTTGCCGGAATAACGTTGTTTGCTTAATCCCAATATATCTGGAATGCCATACATAATGTGATCCGCATGCTCCTGTTCACCGTCTGCAGGATTACCGTTTGCACTGATCGGGTTCGGGGTTAACCAAGTCCCTGTTGCATCAATAACGGCGGAGGCTTCTGTACGATTTACTTGTCCTTGATTCTCGTATTCAATGATGAAGGGTGCTTGCTCACGACCAGCCGTTTTCATTTTATCGAAACCTTTGCGGTAAATCGCTTTAACCTTTGACTCAAGATGAATAAATGGCTTGATCGAATCTAATTGCGATAGCGGCTCTAGATAAAGTTGGACCAGCTCTTTACCCGTAGGCATCCGATCTTGCGGGGGTTCGCTCCAATCCGTTTCAATAAGGAGCTCCTTAGCAGACGAGTCGATATTAAACTCCCAAGGAGAAAACATCCTAACGTGTTCCCAGCTAAGAACAGAAGCCCCCACCTGACTGCCTCTCTCAAAAAGAACAAAAGGTTTGTTTCGCTTCACAAGTTGAGCAGCAGCCGCTAAAGCTATAGGACCTCCTCCTATAATTGCGGTGGGTAACTGATTAGACATATATAATTCCTCCCTATTTACATTATTATCATCATATAACATAGTTGCAAAATGCAATTATAAACTTTTAAAAAAACCTCCATTATTTAGAAGGTACACAACATTGTTTCATCGCTTCATTTAACAATTTAATCGAACGAATCACAGTCTCTTTTTCAAACTCTGACAGCTTGGAGAGAACACCTTGAAGTTGAGCATTCACGGTAAAGTTAATGTTATTCTCCATTTCCAATCCTTCTGGCGTCAATGACAAGATGTTAATACGGTTGTCATCCGGGTGAGGTGTTTTCTTTACTAGACTTTTATCAACCAAAGTTTTCACCTGTCTGCTGAAAGTTGTAATGTCAATCCCCAGAGCTCCCGCAATTTCCTGCATAGAAGGGTTATGCTGCCGATTTACTTCGTATAGGATATGACTTTGTACAATCGATATCTCTTGTCCACAGCAGGTATCGCAACATTGCTCATTTAGTAAACCAAAGTTTCTAGAAAGGATTTGAAATATATTCCGTACATTTTCCATGGTTATAACCTCCTAACTCATTTATACCCATATTATTTGCATTTTGCAAGTTAATTATTATTTATAGTCAAACAGGTATATGGATGCTCTTCGGCGTTTTATGCAGTTAAAATAATTACTTGCTTATATAACGCATTGATTATATACTTTCCACATAAAGGAGGCTGCCTATGGAAGATCGGATTATGGAGATGGCAGAAGATTTAAAGTTGTTAGCGGATAAGACCCGGCTTTCTATTGTTGCCTTGCTAAAGGAACGAGAGCTTTGCGTTTGTGATATTACCGATATCACAGGAATGTCTCAACCCAATGCCAGTCAACATTTGCGAAAGCTTAAGATGGCCGGAATGGTGAATGAAAGTAAAAGGGGACAGTGGGTTTATTATTCGCTGGTTACGACAGATAAACCTTATCTCGAGTGTTTATATGGTAGCCTTCCCAGCATGAAGGAGAAAATTGATGCCGTGAAAGGCTGTTGTGAGGTTGGGGAGGACGTATGACATCTTTAGCTATTATTATATTTTTAATTACTTTAACATTGGTGATTTGGCAGCCTAAAGGACTGAACATCGGTTGGTCCGCTGCAGGCGGAGCCATTCTGGCTCTATTATTCGGTGTTGTGAGTTTGGGTGATGTGTGGACCGTTACAGGCATCGTGTGGAACGCTACGCTTGCGTTTGTAGCCATCATTCTCATATCTCTAATCCTGGATGAGATTGGTTTCTTCGAATGGTCTGCTCTGCATATGGCCAGACTTGCGAAGGGCAACGGAAAGCTTATGTTCGTATATGTCATTTTGCTGGGAGCAGCGGTATCTTCTCTATTCGCAAATGACGGAGCCGCATTGATCTTGACTCCGATTGTCCTTGCTATGGTAAGAGCCTTAAAGTTCGATGATAAAATGATTCTGCCGTTTATAATGGCCAGCGGATTTATTGCAGACACCACATCTCTTCCGCTCGTTGTAAGCAACCTGGTTAACATTGTATCCGCGGATTATTTCGGAATAACTTTCTTGCAATACGCAAGCCGCATGATCATACCTAATTTCTTTTCGCTCGCAGCGAGTATTCTCGTGTTATATCTTTATTTCCGCAAGAGCATACCGACGAATTACAATGTATCAGAACTTAAGCAACCTCATGAAGCGATCAAAGATGCGAAGCTGTTTCGATTATCGTGGATCATTCTTGGCATTCTGCTTGTTGCTTACCTATCCAGCGAATTTATCGGTGTTCCGGTTTCCTTTGTAGCCGGAGCGGTTGCAATCTTGTTCATCCTTGCTGCAAGAAGAAGTCCTGCAATCCATACCGGCAAGCTGGTTAAGGAAGCTCCGTGGGCTGTCGTTGTGTTCTCTATCGGAATGTATGTCGTCATTTATGGACTGCGTAACGTCGGACTCACAGATTTATTAGGAGATGTTATTCAACAAGTTGCCGATCAAGGACTCTTTGCCGCTACCTTAGGTATGGGCTTTATTGCCGCGGTCATTTCATCCGTCATGAATAACATGCCTACCGTTATGATTGATGCCCTCGCTATTGAAGGAACCAATACAAATGGGATCATACGAGAAGCTCTTATTTACGCGAACGTCATTGGCAGTGATTTAGGTCCTAAGATTACCCCTATAGGTTCTTTGGCCACACTTCTGTGGTTGCATGTATTGTCTCGTAAAGGCGTAAAAATCACTTGGGGCTACTACTTTAAAGTTGGGATTATTCTTACGATTCCAACGTTGCTTATCACCCTGCTCGGACTTTACCTGTGGCTTTCATATATTATCGCGGCAAGTGTGAATATATGGGTGTCCATTGCGATCATTACTCTCGTGATTGCTCTGATTTCCGGGTTGATCCTGATAGCAGTAAACAAGAGACAGAATAAAGAAGGTCAACAAAGCAACTAAATACATTAATCATTTAAAGGAGAATTATTTCATGGAGAAAAAACCGCTTGTTTACTTTTTGTGCACAGGAAATTCATGCAGAAGTCAAATTGCGGATGGATTTTTACAACAACTTGGCGGTCATAAATATGAAGTGAAAAGCGCAGGCTTGGAGGCGCATGGACTAAATCCCCGTGCTGTAGAGACTATGAAAGAAGCAGGAATTGATATCTCCAAGAACACGTCTGATGTAATTGATCCTGATCTGTTGGCAGACGCGGACTATATTATTACTCTGTGCGGTCATGCGAATGATAATTGTCCTGTAGTTCGCAATGATAAAGCCGTAAGATGGCACTGGGGTTTTGATGATCCCGCCAAAGCGACAGGCACGGAAGAAGAAATTAAGAATCAATTCCGTACGGTTCGTGATTCCATTAAGAAACGTATCGAACAATTTGTAGAGGAAGGCAAGTAGCGTTTGGATCATTCAAAAAGGAGTGCAATATATGACTAGAGACAAAAAATATCACGCCTTATATGAAGATAAAATCTTCATGGGCGGAGCTGCGGACGTTAAAGATATGGTATTAAACGAAGGTATTGATGTAGTTGTAGATTTACGCGCGGAGTCTGTTGAATGTTCCTATCCGGAGGCGAGCGTAGAATGGGTTAAAATCCCGTTGGGTGACAACGCTGCCGGCAGTCAGGAGAACTTATTCCGATCCGCCATTGATGCCGTAGTGGGGGCTTACCGCGAAGGTAAAAAGGTCGCTTTTCACTGCGGCGGAGGTAAAGGCAGAACGGGTACTGTAGCTATAGGCACACTGCTTGAACTTGGTGAAGCGAGTTCTATTGACGAAGCCGAGCTAAAAGCTAAGAACATTCGCAGCATGATTGATGTTAAGCCCGCGCAAAGGGAGTCGCTTGAAAAGCTATATTCGTAATGAGTTAAGACCATAACCAAATAACCTTGGCCAACTAACGGCCAAGGTTATTTTCATATTCGCTGTACCCAAGACGATCCGTTCGGAAGGCGGACCCGTCTTCCTTACTTATTATTACAACCGATATCATCATCCCGGATACGTCAATCTGACGCGGTCTCATACACATCCGGATGCAACGCATGAACAAACGGCGACCATTCGCCAGTCGAATACAGATAAAGTCGATGCATCGCCCGCGTACATGCTGTGTAAAGAAGCTTCCGTTCGTTGTCTCGACCATAAGCTTCGGGCGATGCATCATAGATTAAGACCGCATCGAATTCAATACCCTTTGCGAGATACACGGGAATGATCATGACTCCTTTTTCAAAGTCCTTTGTTTCCTTTGTAACAAGCTGCAGTGCTTCGCTTCCCTGAGTTCGCACTGATTCATAGGCCTCTCTGCTTTCGGCCGCGGTCTTCGTAATGACAGCGATGGATTCGAAGCCCTCAGCCCTGAGCGCCGCGATATCGACAAGAATGCGCGCATCGCGCTTTGACCCGCTGGCTATTCTCCTCAGCAGCGGCTTATGCCCCTCCCTGTCAAATGGTGCGATCTCTCCCCCGTCCGGAAGCATGCCCTTCGTAAATTCAACAATTTCTCTGGTTGAACGATAACTGCGCATAAGGCGAATCAGGCTTGTTTCCGCTTCGCCGTAAAGTCGGATGATCGGCGAATCGGTTGCAGACAGATTGGTGGCTTGCATGAAGATCGCTTGCCCGAAATCGCCGAGCACCGTCATCCGCGCACGAGGAAACAGCTTCTTCATATATTCATATTGAAACGAAGAATAGTCCTGTCCCTCATCGACGAAGACATGCCGAATCTCTGTGTTCGTGCGGACGCCCTCAATTAATTCTTTGAGATATAAATACGGTGTCGCGTCTTCGTGGAACAGCTTGTTGCTGAGCAGCGTTTCCTTGGTTTGTCTGCATATTTCCGGCCAGAGCCCAGGGACGTCGACCCCGTTCGTTTGCTCCCGATAAGCAACTTCGTCAACAAACAATTGGCCATAAATGCTTTTGACATCTACAAACGAGAATTTCTTTACACTTTTCCTAAGCGGTTTGAAATGTTCTTTCACAATCCTTCGGAGGAGTAAGTCTTCCTCTCTCAGGCCGAAGTCAAAGTCGCTTTCATCTCCCCTGCGCTTGTTGTTCATTTTCTCGCGAACGGAGGCGTAAAGCTCCGCAAGATCCAATAACTCTGACTCTTTATGAAGCTCCCCGAAAGCTTCCGCATATTCATCGGTATCCAGATAGTTGAGTTCTTCCTGCACCCAGGACGCATCGCGTTCCGCGCGTTCCAGCTTGGTCAATTCGTCCAGCAGCCATTCCTGCAGCTGAGATATCCGATGATTCAACGGCAGAGTACGTTCATAACTGTAGAATTCGTCGCGCATTCGCTTAACGCTGATCAACTCGCGATCTCGAAATTGAATGCTGTTAAATCGCATACCCTCCCGCCCCAACCATAGGCCATAGTTCTGCAGCGCAAGCAGGAACTCCTCGGAAGCTTTATACTCAATCCCCTGAACACGAGCCTCATATCCCGACGTTCCTTGTTCGGTCAGCACATACTCCGTCTGATCAAAAATATCCTCAGGGCGCAACGTGGACCCCAGCCAATAGTCCAGATATTCCTGAAACGTCGTCTGCTGCATATTTTCTTCGCCAAGCTCCGGCAGAACGGTAGAGATATAACTTACAAACATCGGATTCGGCGAGAAGAGAATAATCTGATCCGCCCTGATCGACTGTCGGTTTTTGTACAACAAATACGCAACCCGTTGCAACGCTGCGGAAGTTTTACCGCTGCCTGCAGCTCCCTGTACGATAAGCATTCGGCTATGATCATTACGGATAATGGCATTTTGTTCCTTCTGGATGGTGGACACGATACTCTTCATTTGCGAGTTCGCGCCTTGGCCAAGCACTTGCTGCAACAATTCGTCTCCAATCGTTTCGCTCGCGTCAAACATATTAACAATGCGCCCGTCATGAATTTGAAACTGCCGTTTAAGCTCCATCCTTCCGTCGATTCGTCCGGACGGTGTATCATATGAAGCCGGTCCGGGTGAATAGTCGTAGTACAGACTGGCAATCGGTGTGCGCCAGTCGTAGATCAGAAAGCTTAATTCGTCTTCGTCGACGAAGGATGATACACCGATATAAACTCGCTCACTATGCTCTGTACCTTCCTCCAGAAAGTCAATACGCCCGAAATAAGGAGACGGGAGCAGACGGTTCATGCTTTTCCAGCGTTGTATCATTTGCTTTTGGACGCGTTCCCGTTCGGCCAACATCGCGGATTGCTGTTGTACAGAGTAAAAGGTATCTTCGAAATCATCCGTGGTAGCCGTATTAATCGTCAGATCTTCCCAGAACCGCTTGCGGATTTCCGCAGCCTGATCTCGCAGTCCAGCAACCTCCGGCTCAAGTTTATCCATACTCGCCTGCAGTTTGTTTCGAACCTGATCAAGCCGATCTTGTTCTAGCACCCATTCCTTTTCTTCCATCAATACCGAACACACTCCTTTTTATTTTTCGGATAAAAAAAGAGCATTGACAAATCAACCTTTCGGATGTACAATAAAATTAGGATAGAATTGCAACGAACCTAATAATTAATTTGTCAATGACGCTACTGATTATATCACAGCGTTTTTTGTTATTCAATTTATTTTTAAATATATGTACAAACGATGATTCTCCATTTTATTTTGGGGGATCATTTTTTAAATTCACCAAATTTTCACAACGGTTGTGAACTATTTCACATACTTTCCTGTATGATAGCAATATAAACCAATTCGAACCGTTTAATCCGTCCACACTGGTGTAATATGTAATAGACTGATTTCGGTTTAATAGAATAGAAACAGGTGAGCTCATGGACCAAGATTCGAACGACAGCAACCGCCGTATTCGCAAACAGGAGAAAACCTTATTCATTGTATGTATCGCAGTGGCGGTCATTATGCTCCTGTCTGTGTTACGCAGAATATTCTAAACCCGTCTAAATCATGATTTCCGTACCAAAAAAGGGAGTTGACCGCAACATGCCGCAATACGATCCGGCCGTCTACAGCCGCATCCTGACGAGCCTTACGCTCGGGTTTCACATCATCTTCGCCACCATCGGCGTCGGCGTTCCGCTGATGATCGCGCTCGCCGAATGGATGGGGATCAAGCGTAACGATCCCCACTACACCTTACTCGCCCGCCGCTGGGCGCGCGGCTTCGTCATTACCGTCGCTGTCGGTGTCGTCACCGGCACCTCCATCGGGATTCAGCTCAGCCTCCTGTGGCCGAGCTTTATGCGCATCGCGGGGCAAGCGATCGCCTTGCCCCTGTTCATGGAGACGTTCGCCTTCTTCGTTGAGGCGATATTCTTGGGCATCTATCTCTATACCTGGGATCGATTCAAGAAACCGATCTATCATTTCTGGTTGAGCATTCCCATCATTCTGGGTTCTTCGGGCTCCGCCATGTTTATCACCATGATGAACTCGTTTATGAACGCGCCCGCGGGCTTTACGCTGGAGGACGGCAAGATTACCAACATTCAACCCATCCTGGCGATGCTTAACCCGGCTACGCCCACGAAGGTGTCGCATGTGCTGTTCTCCGCCTACTTGACCTGTGCTTTCATTCTGGCCGGGATTGCCGCCTATTCCATTCTCAAGGGACGCAAGCACGTTTACTATAAGAAGGCGCTGAAGCTCACCATGACCACTGGCCTGATCTTCGCGATCGGCACAGCCGTAGTCGGCGACTTGTCAGGTAAATATCTGGCCGAATATCAACCGGAGAAGCTGGCTGCCGCGGAGTGGCATTTTGAAACCATCGAGAAAGCGCCTTTAATTCTGGGCGGGATTCTCACGGAGGACAATGAAGTGAAATTCGGGCTCCAAATCCCTTACGCTCTCTCCATTCTGGCACATGGGACGCCCAATGCTGTCGTGAAAGGACTGAATGAATACAAAGCCGAGGATTTGCCGCCCTTATATATCCATTACCTGTTCGACGCGATGGTCGCCATCGGCATGTTCCTGATGCTGCTGACCCTGCTGTACTTCATCCTGCGGAAATGGCGCAAAGGCAATCCGCATCACAGGCTGCTCCTGTGGGCGATCGTCATCGCAGCCCCGCTGTCCGTCTTCGCGATTGAATTCGGCTGGGTATTCTCCGAAGTCGGCCGTCAGCCGTGGATCCTTCGCGGATTCATGCGAACCAACGAGGGAGCCACCACTTCCGAACATGTCGACATCATGCTTTACCTGTTCTTGCTTTTATATCTCGTGCTGGGCATCGCGGTGAGCCGTGTGCTGCGGACCCTGTTCCGTAACAATCCCGCTGAAGCCGAACTGCTCGCGCTTGAGGATTCGGGGGCGGATAAACGATGAGCTATGAACTTTTAGGTATCACGGTCTTATGGACCTTTTTGTACGGCTACCTGATTGTGGCCTCTGTGGACTTCGGCGCCGGTTTCTTCAGTTACTATAGCGAGTTGACCGGCAAGAAGAACGTCATCCACCATATCATCCAGCGTTATTTGTCTCCGGTATGGGAAGTAACCAATGTCTTTCTCATCTTCTTCATGGTGGGTATTGTCGGCTTCTTTCCGGACACGGCCTATTATTACGGAACGGCTTTGCTGATTCCGGGCAGTGTCGCTATCATTCTGTTGGCCATTCGGGGCTCTTACTACGCTTTCGCGAACTACGGTTCGAAGAAAGACAACCGGTTCTATCTGTTCCTTTATGGCGCGACCGGTTTATTGATTCCTGCTTCCTTATCCACCGTGCTGACCTTGTCGGAAGGCGGATTTATTGAGGAACGAGGCAATAAAGTCATCTTTTTGTACGAAAAATTGTTCACCAGCTCCTACTCCTGGTCCGTCGTTCTGCTTGCGATTGTCAGTGTGTTGTATATCTCAGCTGTGTTCCTGACGTATTATGCCAGCCGGGCGAATGACGGTGCGGCTTTACAACTCCTGCGCCGATACGCGCTCGGTTGGAGCATGCCGACAATTCTCTCCTCCATGCTGGTGTTCTTTGCGATTTCGCGGCATAACCCGGTGCATTTTGAACGTATGGTGGATCTGTTTTGGATGTTTGCGCTATCCTTTATCTGTTTCGCGGTTGCCGTTTATCTCGTATGGACACGCAAAGCTTACGGGCTGGCGTTCGTGTTCGTGATGCTTCAATTCGCATTCGCTTTCTTCGGTTACGGGGCCGCGCATATGCCGCATATTCTGTACCCTTACTTAACGATTTATGATAACTTCACGAACGATACGATGGCCGTCGCGCTTATTGTCGTATTCATTCTCGGATTATTGGTGCTCATTCCATCCCTGGCATTACTCATGCGATTGTTCCTGTTTGATGCCAAATATGTGCAAGGACAGACCAAGCCTGCCAAGTAACAACATTTCATACTCACACGTGCAAAATAAGGAGGAAACCGCATGCAGGACTTTCTCATCTTCTACGCGCCGCCGCTTCTGGTTGTGTTGGCTATTATGCTGATTTTTTGGTGGGGCGCGCGCCCCGAAACCTCGGAAAATCGGTTGCCGAAAGGACAGGAATAACGCAACTTAAACACAGAAGGACACTTGCCTATGGGCAGTGTCCTTCTCTGTTGTTTCAGGCTATTCTTCATCATCTTCCACAGTCAGCAGCTCTCGGTTTGAAATGATGTCATGTTCTCTCCGTAATAGTCCCGCGACCGTGTTGAAACGCCCGTTCGCAACCAGCGGGAGCGAATTATTAGCCGGAACATCCAGCACTCGGACTTGGAAACGCAGCGAAATCGATTGATTAGGATCTAGTTGACCCAGACGTATGCCGGCAATAATTTGTTGGATCGTAGCGACCTGTCCGTTAATGATCAGGGTGCCTTGAATAAATTGCAGTATGGGCGGAAGCGGCACATTCACAATCAGGTTGAAAATATTAATAAGGATCTGAGAAGAGATCGTCACATTAATCGTGACAATTTCATTAACTACAACCGCGGGGGGATTAACAATAATTTGAATAACTGCAGGATTACCCCTAAGCGTAAAAACAGCTTCATTACTTTGGACCGCTAAAGGAGCTCGGGTACCGCCCGGCGTTTGAAATACGCCATTCACCGTCACCACATCGCGGATCGTCGCCGGTAACGTCTCCGCATCAGGCAGAACCTGATACGTAACAGCAACGGTACCTCCGACAGGAATTGCAGGTAACGATATACCCGTTAACGGACTCTCTTGAGGGTCATCCACACCGTTTACCGTAACACTGCCTTCAATAAATCCATTCACCGTGGAATCGATTAGTACAGCACCAATCGCTGGAATTTCCCCTGAATTCGTAACAACTATGGTGTACAGTAGCGTATTTCCTGTTGTGATTTCATTCGCTCCTGCAAACTTTCGTACAGTAAGACTGGAAAGAAACACGGTCACAATCACAATATTGGATTGCGCCGGCAATTGCCCGCCTACTCTTCCGTTAGGGGTAATCGGATTAAACACGGCGCTAAACTGGTTAGGAATCTGACGGTTATCAGGTACGCTAATCACCCTTGCCTGAAACGAAACGCTGGTAGATTGGGTAGGTTGTAAATTCCCCAGCTGAATGGAGTTGATTATATTCGGCAATGGCGTAATCGAAGCGCCAAGGGTTTGTGTTGAGCCCGGTATCAACTGCAAATTCGAACTCAAGACATCGGTTAAGACGATTTGAGTGGCTGTGGCGTTTCCTGTGTTCGTAATTCTTAATGTGAACGTTAAAATGTCATTCAATAACGTCTCAACCTTGTCTACCGTTTTTTGCAAAGTGAGTTGACCCTCAAACACACTCACAATGACGGGGTTAGAGGACGAAGTTCCTGTAATTGGCGGACTGCCTACGAAAGGGATATAGGAATATTGAATATCTGCTTGATTAACAATTTCTCTGGTACTTAAATTTAAACTGCTTGTCGGTACGATTCGCGCTGCAAAAGTGACGGTAACCGGACTGCTGATCGTCAGAGGTATGACTACCCCTGCGAGCGGATCGGCATTCGGTTGCGTAACTCCGTTAACCTGCAGGGAACCTGCCACGAATTGGGTACCCTGCGGTAGTTCATCAATGAATATTGTTTCTATGGTGTCCAGTGCCCCGACATTCTGAATTTGCACTGTAAAAACGACAGTTTCATTAAAAAACACTTGCGGTAAATCCACACTCTTAACAGCTGTAATCTCCGGAGCAACAGCATCAATCTGCAGCCCAAGGGCATTGATGACATAAGAGTCTCCTCTGGTTACCGCTCGGACCAATGCCGAAGTCACATTTACCGGAAGCAGATTGGACACACTTACATTCGTAATCGTGTATCCCTGTCTCACACCGGGTAACGTAGTACCCGGAGATCCGTTAATGGAATTCAGATTACCAAAGGTTCCTCTTGTATCCAATAAACCATTATCTCCGTTGATTTGGGAGTTAAAGAAATTATTAACGAAGTTATTCGGTCCTGACAAGGGGGTTAGCGTACTCGCTGACGAACCGAACAGTAACTGATCCCCGACCAGGGTCACGTCTCCTTCCAGACCGCTGACCATCAGACGACCGTTAACCGGAGCAATCGGCGGCGTTGCAAATCCGGTAATGGCGGCAGTTGTTTCTGTCGCGCCAGATGTGCTGACCAATTCGTTAGCAACAAAGAAAGTTAAATTTCGTATCGGTAAAGATGGAGTACTGTACACCACCGCCAGTGTCCAACCCACAGCATTGGTAGCTACAGGCTGATTCTCAGTGGTTGTTCCAGTCACATTCCCCGTAGTATAAAGCCCTCCTCCGCCTTGGATCACAATAGAAGTCACATCTGCTGAACGGATATAAACAAGAACCTGAGGATTCACATTACTGATTAGTACAAGTTCCGATTGCGTGTTGATATCAGGAGAAACTTGGACAGTGCCGACAGGTGAGCTGAATACCACAGCATCATCAATTCGGTCTGAGAAATCCTGACCGTTCACAACATACGTTCCGGACCAGATTAATTCCGCATAGAGCACCTGACTGCCTATGGGTAAATCAAGAACGGCACTTGATGAATTTAAGTCAATAATATCCGTTGTACCCGGCGGAAATCCCGGCTCTTGCAGACTTGTATTCGTTGTGATAAAAGTAGTGATCCCATCAAGTGCGCCTTGGGTTCCAGGAACCGGAGTAAGGGCGCTTAAACCAAGCGTATTCCCGGTGAAAGTTATAGCTCCGCGACTATTGGATTGATATCTTAGAAAATACGGCATAGTCCCTCCTATAAGAACATGATTATCTTATGAATATGCCGATTTATCACTTAATATCGTTTATTTTTAATTGACTTTAACAGGAATGATGGCAACCTTTTCTCCCAAAACTTCGTCTATAAACGAAAAAGAGAATGGGAGGAATTGTCATGAAGGGATATCATAAGCGAATCATCTCATGTTTTGTGCTTTTTATAGCCCTTTCGGGTTGCGGCGCTAAGCCTGATCTTGATTCGCAAGGGGACACGATTAGTCCGTCCAAACCCCCATCTGTTACCCCGCGTCCACTAAAGGATGCTGACCCTGAATCTATACGCGCTTATCTTAAACATCAAGAAATTGCGAACGGTGATATTTACTTAAAGGACGGCCTCCTGCACATAAACATTGTTAATCTTACACCTGAATTGGAGCAGCAACTTGCGGAAGAATTCAAACCGGAAACCTATCGCCTGGTCTCTGTGGCATTTTCAATACAACAATTGGAAGAGGCTCAGCAACAACTGGCGGACAATGACTTTCATCATAAACTTAACGTCTATGGGTCATCTATCGATGTTATCAACAATCGGGTTGAAATTATTATGCCGGACGATAACGAGGATATAAAGAGTGAGATTGAGGCCGTACTCGATCCCAAACTGATTAGATATAGTGTTCAAACCCTTGGGGAACCGCATTCCGTGGGTACGATCTCTAAAGTAGACGTCGACGCCAAACGCATTCTGATCCTGGAATATGGGCAAAAGGAGCCATCCATCTTTTATAGCTTCAATGATTTTTCTAAGATTATCAACTTAGATGGAGCAGATACCGATTTCAACATCTTCAGTAAAGGTCAACCGGTTAAAGTATGGTCCACCGGCATGGTGGCCGAGTCCTTCCCCGCGCAAGGAACGGCGCGTAGAGTGGCACTTATAACACAGGAAGAAGCATCGGCCCTGACTGATGCCAAGCTTCAAACCGCCCAATGACAAAACGCCCCTTCCTCTGAGCAGAGCTCAAAGGAGGGGGCGTTGATGTTATACGATAAATTAATTATTGAAGTAAACCGCTTCGCCGGTTCTGGAGGATTCGTAGATCGCTTCAAGAATCTCGGAAACTACCAATGCTTGCTCCGGTTTCACTGTTAATTCCTTATCGTTCAATACAGCGTCGATCCACAATCTAGCTTCCAGATCCGCGTCGCTCTCGGTTTGGCCTTCATAGAAAGCTACGCCGCCTGCGGACAGGTCAACCTTCGTTGTGAACAAACGGGAGTTTTTCTCGCCGTTCAGACGAAGACCGTCTTTCATGTCGGCTCCGCCTTCCGTACCGCTCAAGGATACTTTAGCCTCGTCGACTTCAAGGGAGTTCAAAGCCCATGAGGATTCTAGAATGATTGTAGCACCGTTCTCCATGGTGATCATAGCGAATGCGGAATCTTCCACGGTAAATTCTTTCGGATCCCAAGGGCCCCAAGCGTTAGCCGCATTCTCACGGGAAGACAGCTTGTGGAACGCGCGTCCAAGTACCGCTTTCGGCTTGTAGTTATCCATCATCCATAACGCGAGGTCAAGCGCATGTGTGCCGATATCGATTAACGGTCCGCCGCCTTGCTTCTCTTCATCCAGGAACACGCCCCAAGTAGGTACAGCGCGTCTGCGAATGGCATGAGCTTTAGCAAAGTAAATTTCGCCGAACTCGCCAGCTTCACAAAGACCTTTAAGGAATTGGCTGTCCGGACGGTAACGGTTGTTATAACCGATGCTTAATTTCTTGCCTGTGCGCTTGGAAGCTGCCAGCATTTCTCTTGCTTCAGCCGCGGTCTTAGCCATTGGCTTCTCGCAAAGCACATGTTTGCCCGCTTCCATGGCAGCGATGGAAATATAAGAGTGAGAATCGTTCGGCGTACATACGTGAACGACATCAATGGAGCTGTCCTTCAACAATTCTTTGAAATCAGCATACACTTTGGATTCGGCGTTACCGAATTTCTCTTTGGCTTGCTCCGCTTTCTCCACAATAACATCACAGAAAGCTACGATTTCAGCGTCTTTCACCTTTGCCAAACTTGGCATATGCTTCCCGTTGGCGATCCCGCCGCAACCAATAATTGCTACTTTAACTTTAGACACGATTCTGTTCCTCCTTATAGTTACAACCATGATCCTAAAAGCACGCTTACATTTACGTTGAAAATTCTTTATAATGTACTAGTGTATATTCGGTTTTAGTATAGAGAATAATCCAATAAAAAGAAATTGCTGATATAGGCGTGATCTTATGTTATTTTGGCATTTTGGGGGCGGCATGGTTGGAAATCTATAATGAAAAGGTAACTTATGAAAACCCTCTCTTGTCTTTGAAGATATTTCAGAGCGACAGAACAGACGATGTAGCCACAACGAACTGGCACTATCACAAGGAATTAGAAATTCTGCTGGTGCTGGAAGGTTCGCTTGAAGTTGAGGTGGAGGATACGTTCTATTCTCTTTCCAAAGGGGATATCGTGCTCATTGGCGCATCTCAACTTCATCGGGACCGGAGCACCGGTTTTCTCGATTATGTTGTGCTTCAGTTTGACATTCAGCAATTTCTGGACCAGAACACGTTGCAATATATCCGATATTTCTCCGATCCGCAAAAGCCGCTGAGCCATTTCAACCACATGTTGGAGAACAATGAGGACGTGAAGCAGACGCTGGTCGGTTGTATCAAAGATATTTTGAAAGAGGCAACCGCCAAGGAAGAAGGCTATGAAATCGCCGTCAATATCAGAATTAAACAAATGCTGTTGACTCTGCTCCGCAACGACAATGAGCGGCAGCTCAATCGACGCGACGATTTTGACTTGGTGAGGCTTAAACCGGTGTTGGACTATATCGAAGAAAATATTAACGGCAAAGTATTGGTAGAGGATGCTAGCAAGGTCGCGAACATTTCCTATTATTATTTTGTGAAGTATTTCAAAAAAGTGCTAGGGATGTCCTTTACGGAGTATGTTAACTATAAAAAAATCAAGCGAGCGGAGCAGCTCCTGCTGACCAAAGACCTCAGTATCGCGCTTGTAGGCGAGGAAATCGGTATGCCGAACATGGCGCATTTTTACAAAATTTTCAAAAAGTACAACGACTGCTCCCCCAACGAATTTCGCAAAAAAATGCTGGACTGGTCGCATCATGAACGGGTAACAGTGCCGCCGGTATAGCAACACAAATGATCCCCCTCACGGCTTTGTTAACACGAAGCACATGAGGGGGATTCCTTTATCTATATCTAGTTCGATGCAGAAGCATATACTTGCTGGCTTAAGGCGATGGCCTGTTCCAGATCGGCGATGATATCCCGCGCCGCTTCCGTACCCACAGACAGACGAATCATCCCGGGAGAAACGCCCGCGGATTCTTGCTCCAGCTCGCCTAACTGCTGGTGTGTAGTGCTTGCGGGATGAATAATTAACGATTTGGAATCCCCGACGTTGGCGAGATGAGAGAATAATTTCACGTTATTAATGACACTTTTCCCTGCTTCCAGACCGCCCCTGATCCCGAAGGTTAAGATCGCACCCTGGCCGTCCGGCAAATACTTAAGGGCCTGCTCGTAGGAAGCATGGCTTGCAAGTCCCGGGTAGCTCACCCATTCCACCGCCTCATGCGCCTCCAGAAAGGAAGCGACCTTCAAAGCGTTGGCGCTGTGGCGTTCCATTCGCAGATGCAACGTTTCCAAGCCCTGCAGCAGCAGGAAAGCGTTGAACGGGGATAAGGCTGAACCCAGATCGCGCAGCAATTGAACCCGCGCTTTGATAATATAGGCAATGGCACCGACAGCCTCTGTATAGACAACCCCGTTGTAACTCGGGTCCGGCTCCGTCAAACCGGGAAACTTTCCGGAGGCTTTCCAGTCAAATGTACCGCCGTCCACGATGATTCCGCCTATGGAAGTTCCATGTCCGCCGATAAATTTAGTAGCCGAGTGTACAACGATATCGGCTCCGTGTTCTAACGGACGGCAAAGGTAAGGACTTGGAAATGTATTGTCTACGATCAGGGGAATCCCGTGCTCATGCGCGATCGCGGCGATGGCTTCAATATCAATGACATCTCCTTTAGGATTGCCGATCGTTTCCGCATAGATCGCTTTGGTGTGTTCCGTAATAGCCTCACGGAAGTTCTCCGGATCGGCCGCATCTACGAAGTGTGTCTTGATCCCCAACTTTGGCAACGTATGCGCGAATAAATTATATGTACCGCCATAAAGACTGGATGCAGAAACAATTTCATCTCCGCTGCTTGCAATATTCAGGATCGAGAACGTAATAGCAGCCTGTCCAGAGGCTACAGCCAGGGCCGCAGCACCGCCTTCCAACGCGGCTACGCGCTTCTCCAACACATCTGTCGTCGGATTCATAATTCGTGTATAGATGTTGCCGAATTCTTTAAGCGCAAACAAATTCGCAGCGTGGTCCGTGTCCCGAAACCCGTAAGAAGTAGTTTGATAAATAGGCACAGCACGGGATAACGTCGTCGGGTCCAAGTCCTGACCGCCGTGCACGGCAAGCGTATCTAAGGAAAGATTCTGTTCATCTGACATATAACATTCCTCCTAAAATTATAATACCTGCTTAACCATTATCTCACATGATTTGGTAAATGAACATGCCTATTCCTAGTTTTTTCATCGGAATTATCAGCAAAAAAAGTTCTGAACAGGGATTGTTTCTGTTCAGAACTTAGAAGCATCATCTTTTCGTTATGACTAATTTATAACCTACCCCGCGAATGGAGTCGATTTGTACTGATTCTTGTCCCATTTCAAGCTTCTTTCGGAGCGAACTGACATGAACATCCACCGTACGCTGTCCGCCGATATAATCAAAGCCCCAGACAATATTCATCAGGTCATCGCGCGTAATCACCATACCCGGCCGCTGGACCAGATACAGCAATACTTCGAATTCCTTAGGTCGCAACTGAATAGATTCACCTTGAAGCACCACTTCATATTTCTCGGGAAATATTTGTAAATCGCCGATAGATATCACTTTATCTGTACTTACTGAAGAAATTGATGCGACATCATCCGACATCGTTCGACGCAACACCGCGGATACGCGTGCCAACAGCTCTGC
This sequence comes from Paenibacillus swuensis, assembly GCF_001644605.1. Lineage (NCBI taxonomy): Bacteria > Bacillati > Bacillota > Bacilli > Caryophanales > Paenibacillaceae > Paenibacillus > Paenibacillus swuensis. The sequence continues at coordinate 4,763,764 of NZ_CP011388.1, forward strand.
CACACCGAACGGTTTGGTGATATAATCATCCGCACCGTGTTTCAGCCCTTGCACGACCTCATCTTCGGCATTCCGCGCCGTGAGAATGATTACGGGTGTTTTATTCCCTTTTTGCCTAAGCTTCGTCAAAATTTCAAAGCCGTTCATACCCGGAAGCATAATATCTAATATAATCAGGTCATAGTTATGTTGCAATGCAGCTTGCAGGCCGTCCCCGCCATGATCGACCGCGCGGGTTTCGTACCCTTCCTGCGTAAGGTTATAGGACAGCAATCGCGCTAAAGTCGGTTCGTCCTCTATGACTAGAATTTTGTGCGGCATGGTGACCCCCATCTACCCTTTTAATATAAAGTGTAAAGCATTTATCCGCTCTTTGTAAACTAGCTGTTAATGAACAACAGGCAGTTCGATAATAAAGCGCGAACCTGCGCCTAAGCTGCTTTCCACCCGAATCGTCCCCCGATGCAGTTCTACAAGATGTTTCACAATGGATAATCCGAGGCCCGTTCCGCCGGAGCTTCTTGATCTGGCCTTGTCCACTCTGTAAAACCGTTCAAATATGCGAGGAATATCTTTCTTTGGAATGCCGACACCGGTATCTTGGATCACGATCTGGACATGATCATATTCGCCATTGCCGGCTGTATCCACAGCCTCTGCCGTCACAGTAATTTTTCCGCCTTCAGGCGTGTAGTTAATCCCGTTCGCGAGTAAATTAATCAGAATCTGCTGTAACCGGTCCTCATCTGCTTCCAAGTAAAGATTCTCGTCGACATGCATATCCATATCAATTTGCTTACGTTTCGCTTCCGTCTGCATCACATCAATGGTATTAAGAATGAAGGGCTGCATCTGAATAGGGGAAAAATACAGCGGAATTCGTTTCGACTCCACTTTGGACAATTCCAGTATATCCACAATCAGCCGGTTCAACCGATCGCTCTCGTCATGGATAATCTGAAGAAAGGATCTCGCGGTTTCCTCGTCATTGACCGCGCCGGCCAGCAACGTTTCCGCAAATCCCTTTACCGCGGCAATCGGTGTCTTCAGTTCATGCGAGACATTCGCCACAAATTCACTACGAACCCGCTCCAGGCGCCGGATGGCTGAAATATCATGAAGTACAATAACAATCCCCGCCCAATCCGTTTCACTATGATACATGGGAACAAGATTGATTTCCAGAATCCGTTCTTCCGGGAAATAGAAAGTTAACTCATCCCGGATATGTTCTTTCTTCTCCATACATTCCTGGATGATTTGGGTCATCTCATATTGTTGCTTCGCTTGATCGTAGGTTTTCCCCAGCAATTCTTTGGAATTGAAGCCGAGAATTTCCTCCGCCGAACGATTTAACAGTACTATATGCCCTTCGCGGTCGATCATCACCACACCGCTAATCATGTTCTCCAGAACACTCTTGAGACGGCTTTCATCTTCCTGAATACGATTCATCTGGAATTGCAAGGAATCCGCCATCGTATTAATGGCGTTACCCAGTTGGCCGATTTCATCCACATTTTTGATAAAAACACGGGATTTGTAATTCATATGTGTAATTTGATTGGCGACCCGGGTAATTTTCTCCAACGGCCTGGTTAAGGAATGCGCGATCCGATAGCTTAACATCCCCGCCATGGAGAAGAAGATAAACAATCCCACGATGAGGTAAAACCAGACCAGCCGTGTCCGCGCCTCAACGTCCTCAAGACTCATCGACAGCCTAACGTATCCCTTGAAGTCGGCCCCCTGCTGGACAGGAACGGCAACATAAAGCATATTCTTCTTTAACGTTGCACTGAAACGGGTTGAACTGCCCACGCCTTTAGCTTTGGCCTGGATCACTTCCAGCCTGTCGCCGTGATTATCCATGAACGTCGGATCATTGTCGGAATCCCCTAAGACTTTGCCGTCCTCCCGGATAAATGTCACTCTTGCTTCCGCTACGGCCCTGAGATGCTGCGCGTTCGACGTGTAATAAGCAATCTGCTCCTTCTCCGTTCCGCCGGACAACCAGTCGGTCTGGGCCATGATGATTTTGCCTTCGCGGACCAGATTATCCTTCAGGCTTTCCAGTTGGGCTTGATTGAACATACGGGCCATAAATATACCGCAGGCCAATACCGACAAGCCAATCAACACAATAAAGATCAGCGTGAGCCGCACGCGAAATTTCATCATTCGTTGTGAACCTCGTTCTCTCTATAGTCTGTCTGAGCCAAGCTTATCGTATCTTTTCTGTGACTCCGTGACTAGTATGATTATTGTTAAGGTTTTGTAAACTCGCGCTTTGCACGATACGCCAGAAACCAATAGTTGGCCGTAGCGAGCGGCTGCTGAATAAGGATAGCCAGCACGACCGGCACAGCGGCCAGCGGACCGAAGTACGCCAGGCCGATCACCATGCCCAGCGAAATATTCCGCATGCCCGAGGCATAGGTGTAGTTCGCTGGATTCGCTGTGCGGGGCAGGATGTACGTGCCCAGCAATCCCAGCGCGTAGCAAGCGGCTACCAGCAGAACCACAGCAGGTATGACCCGCACCATGTCCTGGCGCAGCGCCGAGATATGCGGCGCAATGGCCGCGGCGTTAATCGCGACTACGGCCGCGAACGCCAGCTTGGACAGCGGCGCCGCAACGGGCGCCGCAGCCGCGCGGATGCGTCCGCGCGAGAGCTCGCACAGCGCCACGCCGGCCGCTGTGGGCAATACGATAATGATGAGCAGCTTCATCATCATCCCCGCGCCGTCGACATGGATGTCGGCGCCGAAGAACGCTTGCACGAGCAGCGGCACCACCGCCGGACTCAGCAGCGAGTCGATTACGATCAGGGAGAGGATCCACGGCACGCTGCCGCCGGATAAGCCGACCCAGATCGCGGACGACACGCCCAGCGGGATAGCGGTGAAGAGCACCAAGCCGACGACATACGGCGAGGCGGCTCCAAACACGGCAGCCCCTATGCCGTAGGCAATCAGGGGCGCCGCGATGTGGGCCAGGGCGAACAGCAGCAGCATCGAAGCGGGGTGACGAAGCTCATCCCGGATCGAGCGGAAGCTGCAGCCCCAGGCCATCACCAGCGTGATGTACGCGAAGAGCCCCGGCACCCAGGGGATGAATTGCTGCAAGGGGCCAGAGGCCAGGAATCCCGCGATGAGCGCAGCCGGAATGACGATAAACATATACCGCTCGAACAACGCATTAAAGCGCAGCCCGAGCGGTATCGTTACACGTGCGGTTTGAGGCTCCGAACTCATTTAAACACAGGTTCCTTAAACTCGGCTAATTTCTCCAGGGAATTCTTCTCCACCTCGGCATGCAAGCTGTTGCCATGGGAATCCATCGTCACAATGGCCGCAAAGCCTTCGACTTGCAGATGCCACATCGCTTCCGGAATGCCGAATTCCATGAAGTCCACGCCTTCCACTTTCTTGAAGCATTCCGCATAATACTGCGCGGCGCCGCCGATAGCGTTCAGATAAACGGCCCCGTGCTCTTCCAGGGCTTGCAGCGTCTTCGCGCCCATGCCGCCTTTGCCGATGACGGCGCGTATGCCGAATTTCTTAATAATATCGCCTTGGTAAGGTTCCTCGCGAATACTTGTTGTCGGTCCTGCCGCTCGCACACGCCAACCGTTCTCATCTTTACTCATCACGGGACCGCAGTGGTAAATCACTTGTCCGTTCAGATCAATCGGCGCGTCATGATCCATCAAATAACTATGTAACGCATCGCGGCCGGTATGCATCTGACCATTGATTATGACAACATCTCCTACGCGTAATTGACGAATCTGCTCTTCTGTAATCGGAGTTTGCAGCACGATCTCGCGGCGCTCGGATGCAGTGTTATCCACTCCCCCCTGATTCAAGGGGATAACCCGGCCCTCATTGGCAACATTACCGCCACCCTGCTGAGCCGATGGGATAACCCCGCCTCCTGTTGCGAGCACGGCCTCAGTCGCTTCCACATCGGTTTCCTCGGTCATCGAGACCTCCGAACCGCCCGTGTAAATCCATTCGGTAATCCCGCCCGTTGCCGAATCAATCAACACCCCTTGGCGGCGGTACGCCCAACAGTTGTAAGCAACCGAGACGAAGAAGCTTGCCGGCAAGCGGTTCATCACGCCGACTTTACAGCCCAGCAGCGTAACCGCGCCGCCAAAGCCCATCGTGCCGATGCCCAGCTTATTCGCGTTCTCGAGGATGTAATCCTCAAGCTGCGCCAATTGCTCATTGGGATTCACATCGTCCACGACGCGGAACAGCTGCTGCTTCGCGAGCTCGTAGCCCGTCGTGCGATCGCCTCCGATGCCGACCCCGATAAAGCCTGCGGAGCAGCCTTGTCCTTGCGCCTGATAGACCGCATGCAGAATGCATTTGCGGATCCCGTCCAAATCGCGGCCCGCCTTACCCAAGCCCTCCAGTTGCGCGGGCAAGCTGTACTGAATATTCTTATTCTCGCAGCCGCCGCCTTTCAGAATGAGCCGCACATCAATTTCATCTTTCTCCCATTGTTCAAAATGAATCACAGGTGTTCCCGCTCCCAGATTGTCTCCGCTGTTCTCGCCGGTAAGCGAATCCACCGAGTTCGGACGCAGCTTCGTATCCTTCGTCGCCATCCGCACGGCTTCCCGAATATCCCGTTTCATCGCGATCTGATTGGCTCCTACCGGGCAGTGAACCACAAACGTCGGCATCCCTGTATCCTGGCATATCGGGGAAACATTATCCTCGGCCATCGTGATGTTCTCCGCAATTGTCGACAGCGAAAGGGCGGCTCTCGTTCCTTGATCTTCCTTCGCTTTCGCGGCTTTTACCGCGCGCCTGACGTCGGCCGGCAAATTGGTGGACGTTTCTACAATGAGCTTAATCATGCTTTCCTGAAATTGATTCATAATGACGGCTCCTCCCTGGCATCTATCTCAAATTATGGTATGATCAAATGAAAACAACACTCCCTATCATATCATATTTCCGCCATGTGGATAAGCGTTTTCAGCGAGAACCTGCAGGCGGCGTCAGACTCTGGTTTCGAAAGGATGACTTCCGGATGGAACATCATTTTATGGCATATATGTATCGTTTGCGTTATATCGGACGTTGGAGTTTAATGCGTAACACGACGCAAGAGAATGTGGCTGAACACTCCTATCATGTCGCTTTGTTGACCCATATGTTATGTACCATTGCTAACGAGATTTATGGCAAAAACGTGCCCGCCGACCGCGCCGTCACCGCCTCGCTCTTCCACGACAGCACGGAAGTGATTACCGGCGATATTCCGACCCCGGTGAAGCATCATAACCCGTCAATCCTCCGGCATTTTCGCGAGATTGAAGTGATGGCCGCGGACCGCCTTACAGAGATGGTGCCGGAGTCGCTCCGTCACATTTATGATCCGCTCGTGCATGGGAGGGCGGATGACCTGATTCGGCCGTATCTGAAAGCGGCCGACTTGCTCGACGCCTATCTGAAGTGCGTCACGGAGCTGTCCGCGGGTAACCGCGAATTTGCCGTAGCCAAGCGGCAGACGGAGGAAGCGATGCTGGCGATGGGCATGGAGGAAGTGGACTATTTCCTGACGCACCTGGCACCCAGCTTTGAGAAAACATTGGACGAACTGTCCGAGTGAATCTGATTGTAAACGAAAAACAGCTTACCCTTTGCGTTTATCGCAATTGGCAAGCTGTTTTATTTTGGCTTAAAAATTAATACGGAAGCCAAGACGGCTCATACATAATAGCAACAATCAGAATTAACAAGATCGCATTTACCGCGCTAAGTGTTTGTACCGCGCCTGCATTGCCGTCCTTCATCTTTTTGCCCATAATGCCCGTAACCGCGAACAGTCCTACTAACAGAACTGCCGTTGTAACATACCAGGCAACCGTTGGATCATACTGAGACGCCAAGTAACCGCCTGTCAGGAATTGCAGGATTAGCAAATACATGCCGACCCGGTTCATCGAACGCAATACAGGAAGGTTGTTCGCGCGTCCGCTAAAAAACGGCAGCAACAAGTAAAATCCAAGACCAATAGATCCCAATAAATGCAAAAACAATACCATCTTCCATTCACCCCTGATTCGTCAAAATAGGAAATACACCAACATTCATTATACTCTATAACTCTACCCAGAACAAAATAGTCCGTTCGCCCTATGCACCTGTTTAATTTTGGACATCTACGTTTATGTAAAGAACATAACCAATCCATAACTGAGAGGACGATGCACAGAATGAACAACGAACGTGATTTTGATAACTGGGATTTGTACTACTGGATGAACAACAATAACTTATGGCGCATCCTTGCAGCCATCGCAATCCTGATTATCGGTTTATGGGTAGCCAAAGCGGTAGGCAAGGCGATTTCCAAGGGCTTATCCAAAACCACCGTGGACCGCAAAGGTCACATTTATCTCAACCCCAAAACTTCGGTAAGCTCCATTCTCGGTAACGTCGTTAAATATTTTTTGTACCTCGTTACGATTCTGATCGTCTTGGAACTTCTGTCCTTTAGCTCGATCTTAAATCCATTTGTAGCGTTTATTAACAGCATCACAGTTTACATCCCGTTTATCCTGGCGGCCGTATTGCTTGCAGCCGTTGCGCATATTCTGGGAACGTTGCTGAAAAGTCTGGTGGTTCGTTTGCTTGCATCGAATGCGGTTGCTAAACACACGCCCTACCTGACACAGTACAAAGATACCATCGGTACTATCGTCTACGCTTTAATTATTCTGTTGTTCGCACCAAGCATCCTGCAATCGTTACATATCGATGCGATCTCCCGTCCGATCGGCGCTGTAGTGAATCTGATTATCAGCTTCCTTCCACTGATTGTCACAGCCGTTATTCTGATTATCATCGGTCATTTGATCGCGAAGTTTGTGGCGAGCCTGGCGCAGACGCTGGCGACTTCCATGAACCTGCAACGTTGGACCGGTCCCGAAGTGAACGTTCCTTCCATCGTACGCAGTGTCGTTTACTTCCTGATTCTGTTCCCTATTGTCGTTCAGGCTTTAAACGTGTTGCAGATCGATTCCATACAACAGCCTGCTGAGAATATTCTAAACCTGATTATGGCTTGGATTCCGCGCATTGTTGTTGCGGCTTTCCTGATCTACCTGGGCTACATTATTTCCAAAATCGTCCGCAACTTCACACTGACTCTACTATCCCCGATGAAGTTGGATCAGAAGACGTACGGATTAGCTACAATGTTTAACCGTCGCAAAAACATGCTCGATGCTAAAGGGAATCCGCTTGGCGGCGGTATCACACCGGCACCGACACTGACCACAAACGGCGAATCGATGGGTGTGACGACCACGTGGCCCATTACACGCTGGATTGCTAACATCGTCGGTATCCTTGTATTTGGATTCTTCCTTGTAGAAGGTACGAATGTGCTGGGTCTGGAATTCATATCCGCTACGGTCGCAACGTTAATGGCGTTGTTACCTCGACTGGTATTAGTAGCCATTATCATCCTGGGCGGTATCGTATTGGCTCGCATGGCTGCAGGACTGGTTAGCGATTCAAATCCGTTGAAGAATTTCATTCAACCGGTGATTATCGTGCTGGCTGTTGTGATCGGCCTGACTGAGATTGGATTAGCATCCTTGATTATTACCTCCGGATTTATGATCGTGCTTGGCGCTTTGGCCATCACCTTCATCATCTCGGTCGGTATCGGAAGCATTCCTGCTGTGAAAAACTACTGGAGCAAGAAACAATCCTCCGGCAGCAACAACAGCACGGGATTGTAAGCGAAGGGAATTTACGAATCATCCACAACTGAAGACCTATCCCAATTTATGAAACCCGGAGCACTGCTGATTTAGCGGCCTCCGGGTTTTCATGTTTATCTGTGGAGACGCCTTCGATTGCGATGTGTTCTGTACAATGCAATGGCCGCTACTCCCGTAGCACCGATTAGATAAGGCACATAGTAAGTCCAATCCTGAGTTTTATTGGAATATCTGTACTCGGCCATCAAATAGGTTTCCTCATCAACTTTCACGGATATCGCTTGTTTCCGCCCCATTCCGATGATCGCATAGTAGCCGGTACCTACAGCATAGGCGTTGGAAAAGTTGCCGGAGTAGCTCCCTTCCCGATCCGAGTATTTCGTCACATAGCCAATCTTCTTACCGATGCGTGCCTCCTCAACCTTAACATCCGTTACCTCATACAAATATCCATCATTCGCCACACTTTTGTACGCCCAATCCGCCAAAGCCGCCCCGCCCCCCATTCCGCCGAACACACTCATGATAGCTAACATACCAAGCACTTTGGACATATTAACGATCCGAAGCACATGGAGAACATGATGCACAAGATGAAATTGTCCAACTACCCTAAGCTCACTTGAGCTGCGTCCCGCATTATTATTCGACATTGGGAATTTCACGCTGTACCACCGCCCCTTCTTTTACAGAAATTGACTGCATTGGAATCGTAAAGGTTGCAGATTACGTCTTTTAACAAATTGTAAATAACCTCTCTAACTGCAGACACTGCAATAGTAGCGTTATCGCTACTAAATTACTCTTCAATACCTACTGGAACTGAATTTGTAGCGATATCGCTACTAATGATTGAAATTAAGCCACCCAGATTACTTAGACCACTCTTTTGTAGCGATAACGCTACTAATCACATCACATAACGATTATAAAGTTGGAATTGTAGCGTCTTCGCTACTAATGCAACACCACAACCACCGTTAGTACTACGATGCCTCAATTCAACCATCGATTTCACGTCTGACTCCATAATTTCTGTTCCCCACCTACTACACTTTCTTGTTGCGCCACCGCTCTGACAGAACATAGGACGTTACTCTCAAATTCCCGCTATGCGGTTTTATGATTCCTTTCTCTACCAACCTCAACAAGGCTTTCCTGCTATTGGAACGTTGAACATTTAGTAATTTTGATATTTCAGCGACACGGACAGGTTAATTCGTTCCCTTGAACAACTTCACAATCTCCCGTTCCCGCATATTTAGTTCTTCCGTATCATCATCACTAAATGCTCCAAACCAATGCCCAAACAGATGTAAAACAAATTGCTGACACCTCCTCGACTTGTTGGTAACATGATTTAAGCTATAACGTGTTATTAACCAGTCATCAATAAGTAAATGATTTCCTCGCTCCAACTGATTGTCGTAATCCCAACGGCTTATATCCCTTGCGTGCGTACCGTAAGGATCAACTTCAAAACCAATCTTATACCTGCCCCTTATGTAAGCAAAATCTATAAATCGATATCCATCCTCAAAATCCCGCACCTCATATTCTGCGTGAAGATATTCAAAATGTCCAAAAATAGGCCACCATACTTTTTCCAAAAACAGACTTTCCGCATGTCCAATACCCACTTCTTGGAGCCTGATTAACCTCGCACCTTTACTTTCCCTAATTTGTCTCTCTACATAAAATGTGTATGCGTCGGCAAATTCCCCATCCTTCTTCTCGACTTTATCAACGTCCACAAGGGTATCAACCAGGTTACGCATACTCTTCCTCAGACCCGTCTTTCCTGCTTTTCGTTCCATCCCACTTCATCCCCTTTCCCAAACTGGGCTCCTCCTAAACGCAAAAAACCGCCTCTCCCCCTACGGGAAAAGACGGCATGTGCTTCACGCTCGCATGTATATTGTTGTTATTTCCAAAAAAGGTTAAGCCGTTACAATTCGGATTACGCCCCGCACAGACTCCGCGGACTTCTCAAGTGCCGCTTTCTCGTCCTCCGTCAGCTCCAGTTCGAATATCTTCTCGATGCCGTCGCCGCCCAAGATCGCGGGTACACCCATGAACAGGTTGTCATAGCCGTACTCGCCTTCCAACAACGCAATGACCGGAATGATGCGCTTCTTATCCTTCAGAATCGCCTCGGTCATTTGCACCAGGGACGCCGCCGGCGCATAATACGCGCTGCCGTTGCCCAGCAAGTTCACGATCTCGCCGCCTCCCGTACGGGTGCGTTGCACGATCGCTTCGATCCGATCAGCCGGGATCAGCTTCTCGATCGGAATACCGCCTGCGTTCGAATAACGAACGAGCGGAACCATGTCGTCGCCGTGGCCGCCAAGTACGAAGCCCCGCACATCTTCCACGGAAACGTTCAATTCTTCCGCGATAAAAGTGCAATACCGCGCGGTATCGAGCACGCCGGATTGACCGATGACACGGTTTTTCGGGAAGCCCAATGCTTCAAACGCCACATAAGTCATCGCGTCCACCGGGTTGCTTAAGATGATGACGTAAGAGTTTGGAGCATATTTCTTCACATTCTCACAAACGGATTTCACAATACCTGCATTGGTGTTAACCAGATCATCACGGCTCATCCCCGGCTTGCGGGCAATCCCTGCCGTAATAATCACGATATCGGAATCAACGGTATCTTCATAGGAAGAAGTTCCGATAATCTTGCTGTCGAACCCTTGAACCGGACTTGCTTCCAGCATATCCAGAGCTTTACCCTTTGTAGGGTTTTCCAACTGCGGAATATCGACAAGAACAACGTCGCCAAGCTCTTTCTGAGCAAGCATTAAAGCAGTAGTCGCGCCCGTGAAGCCTGCGCCGACCACGGTAATTTTTCTGCGAGTGATGGCCATAATTGGATTACCTCCCGAAAATAGATGCTCCCCGAAAGTAAGGTGCTGTTTAAGCATACACCATGACCTCTCGGGGAGACAAATTTAGACTACATATTCGAAATGATTTGGTTAGCGAACTCCGAGCACTTCACTTCGGTTGCGCCTTCCATCAGACGGGCGAAGTCGTAAGTTACGGTTTTGTTATTGATGGATGCGGTCATCCCTTTATAGATCAGGTCAGCCGCTTCCTGCCAGCCCAGGTGCTCAAGCAACATTACGCCGGAAAGGATAACGGATCCAGGGTTTACCACGTCAAGACCAGCGTACTTAGGCGCTGTACCGTGCGTAGCTTCGAAGATCGCGTGACCTGTCACGTAGTTGATGTTGGCGCCAGGTGCAATCCCGATGCCGCCCACTTGTGCTGCCAATGCGTCAGACAGGTAGTCACCGTTCAGGTTCAATGTAGCGATAACATCGAAATCCGTAGGACGAGTCAACACTTGTTGAAGCGCGATATCAGCGATGGCATCCTTCACAAGAATCTTGCCAGCATCCGTAGCTTCCTTCTGAGCAGCATTCGCCGCGTCTACACCTTTGTCCGCTTTAATGCGGTCGTATTGATCCCATGTGAACACTTTGTCGCCGAATTCAGCTTCAGCCACTTCGTAGCCCCAGTTTTTGAAAGCTCCTTCAGTGTATTTCATGATATTACCTTTGTGAACAAGCGTTACACTCTTACGTCCGTGTGCAATTGCGTATTCTACCGCCGCGCGGACAAGACGCTTGGAACCTTCAGCGGATACAGGCTTGATGCCGATTCCGGAAGTTTCAGGGAAACGAATCTTGTTAACGCCCATTTCCTGTTGCAGGAAGGCAAGCACTTTCTTCACTTGCTCGGAACCTTCTTGATACTCGATACCCGCATAGATATCCTCTGTGTTCTCACGGAAGATAACCATATCTACCAGCTCAGGACGTTTCACCGGAGAAGGCACGCCGTCGAAATAACGCACTGGGCGCAAGCAAACATACAAATCCAGCTCTTGACGAAGAGCTACGTTCAGGGAACGGATTCCGCCGCCGATCGGCGTTGTCAAAGGACCTTTAATCGCAACGATGTACTCGCGAATCGCTGTAAGTGTATCTGCCGGCAACCACTCACCGTATTGGTTGAAGGATTTCTCGCCCGCGAATACTTCGTACCATGCGATTTTCTTCTCGCCGCCGTATGCTTTCTCAACAGCCGCATCCAACACACGTTGGGAAGCCGCCCAGATGTCAGGACCTGTTCCGTCTCCTTCAATGAAAGGCACGATCGGATTGTTAGGCACGTTCAAGACACCATTGTCGATTGTTATAGGTTGTCCTTCGGTCGGTAATGTGTATTTGTCAAATTGGGGCATGAATAATTCCTCCTGAAATTTAGGTTTGGGGTAACCGCGAGGCTACCCACCGTTTACATCATAACTTGTTATCTTAAGAACGCTGCTCAAGCGGGATATACTTGCTATTCGAAGGACCCGTGTACTCGGCGCGAGGGCGAATCAGACGATTGTTCTCGAATTGCTCCAGAATATGCGCGGCCCAACCGGATACACGGCTGATCGCGAAGATCGGCGTGAACAAATCGCGAGGGATCTCCAGTGAAGTATACACGGAAGCGGAATAGAAATCGACGTTCGGTTTCAAACCCTTCTGTCCGGTAACAATCTCTTCAATCTTAATCGACATGTCGTACCAACGGAGATTGCCCGTCAGCTCGCCCAGTTCGCGGGACATCTTCTGCAGATGCTTCGCGCGGGGATCGCCGTTCTTGTATACGCGATGACCGAAGCCCATGATCTTCACTTTATTATCCAGCTGTTCGCCGATATAACCGTCAACCTGCTCAGGTGATCCGATCTCTTCCAACATCGCCATCACCGCTTCGTTCGCGCCGCCGTGCAACGGACCTTTCAGCGCGCCGATGGCGGAAGTGATACCCGAGTAGATATCAGACAATGTAGCAACGGTTACCCGCGCTGCGAATGTAGATGCGTTCAGTTCATGATCGGCATGCAAAACAAGTGCCGTGTCCAACGCGTTTACAGCTACTTCATCCGGCTCGTTGCCTGTAAGCATATATAGGAAGTTATGTGCGATCGATACGCCTTGTTTCGGCTCAAGCGGCTCCTGCCCTTGACGAATGCGAGCAAATGCAGCAACAATCGTCGGCAATTGTGCTTGAAGACGAATCGCTTTGCGAACGTTTGCATCACGGGACATATCGTTAGCTTCCGCATCGTAAAGTGCCAAGGAAGAAATGGCTGTGCGCAAGGCAGCCATGGAATTTGAATCTTGCGGGTATAGCTTCATCTGAGAGATGACTTCCGCCGGTATTGCTGCATTACCGCTTAAATCTTGCTTAAGTTGGTTTAATTCCGCCTCGTTCGGCAGTTTGCCAAACCATAACAGATATACTACCTCTTCGAACGAAGCCTGTTCTGCCAGCTCGTCAATATTAATGCCACGGTACGTCAGGAAACCGTCAATAATCGAACTGATCGATGAGGTGGTTGCAACGATACCTTCAAGCCCTTTAGTTGCTGTCATCCTTCTCTCTCCTTTAACAATGAATTACGAATGGTCAGTACGGAATGAATAATATCTTTGAATGATTAATCTATGACAAGCGCTATGAAACATCTTCAGAACTACCACATTAGTCCATCCTAATCATAAAGCATTTTCCAAGGGATGTGAACCGAACCCCACATAAAACTTCATTATCGCTTCTATAAAAGAATTTTTGAAAAGGGTTTCAGGGGAGTTGTTTTGCTAGTTTCAAGGGTAATGTTACAATAAGCACATCATGTTGATATTATTTATCGTGAAAGGAAGTCTGACATGTCCTCTACCCGCTTCGGCATCATAGACATCGGTTCCAACTCCATCCGCCTTATGATCTGCGAGGTAACAGAAAACGGAGCCTACCGTGTAATAGATGAAAGTAAAGCTTCCGCCCGACTCAGCGCCCATATCGATAGCAACGGCAACCTGCCTTCAAGCGGGATTCAGATCATTATAGAGACTCTAGCCTATTTCAAAAAGCTTTGCGAGGCCAGCGGCGCATCCTCGATCCGGGCCGTAGCCACCGCCGCGGTTCGTAACGCCGTCAACGCGGATGAAATCATTCGCTTGACCGAGGAAGGCAGCGGTATTCCGGTAGAAATTCTGAGCGGCGAGGAAGAAGCCCGTTACGGCTATCTTGGCGTTAGCAATACACTTGATATTGAAGAAGGTTATCTTGTGGATATAGGCGGCGGTAGTACGGAAATTGCCTATTTCCGCAATCGGAAGCTTCAACAAAGCGTGTCCTTTCCGTTCGGCTCCGTCAATACCGGCAAGAAATACTTGCGCAACGGCAACTTGGACGCCGAGGGATTAACTAGAATTCAAGCCATGGTAAGTCAAGCCATGGACAAAGAGCCTTGGATCCGCAAGCATCCCGGTTTGCCTTTAATCGGACTCGGCGGAACGATACGCAGTGTGTCCAAACTTGATCAGAAACGAAAGAAATACTCGCTTCCTTTAACCCATAATTACCCTATGTCCGCTCAGGACACGGACGACTGGCTAAGCATACTTATGCCGATGCCTCTGGAGAAGCGGAAGAAAGTTCCCGGCTTAGCTAAGGAGCGCGCCGATATTATTCTGCCGGGTCTGGCCATCATGCAGGCCGTTTTCCGGCATACAGGTTCAAGACACTACATCATCAGCGGCGCGGGCCTCCGGGACGGCCTTTTCTTTGAGGCGCTGAGTCCGGACAAGCCTGAAATTGACAATGTGCTGGAACACAGTGTCCGCAACCTGATGTCTCTGCATCCCGCTATTCCTTACTCACATCTGGAACAGGTCAATCGTCTGGCCGTCACTTTGTTCGATCACCTTCAGCCGTTTCATGCTCTTGGCGCCAGAGTAAGAGAATATGTGCATGTCGCTGCTTTGCTGTACCGAATCGGTGTGACGATCAATTACTATCAGTATGCCAAGCATACATTCTATCTCATGGCGCATTCCCGCATTGACGGGTTGACGCACAGAGAAATTCTGATTTGTTCCATGATCGCCTCTCACAAAAGCAAAAGCCGGACCCGCAGCTTATTCCTTGAACACAAGGATATTCTGACGGAATCCGACTTTGGATTAGTTATGCAGATTGGCTCTCTGCTGCACCTGGCCATCGCGCTGGATCGCAGTGAAACCCAGCCTGTGAACAAGCTGCAAGCCGAGGTGTTCAACAAAGAGCTTTTGCTTTCCCTTCAAATCGCGAAGCTTGCCGATATTGAACTGAAAGAAATCGAGAACGTAACTCCTGATTTCGAGAAACAATGGGGACTTTCCGTGAAAACGGCCGTTGCCCCCAAGTAATCGGAATTCGAATTCATGAAATCAGCTCTTCCAGAGACGTGTATCCGCCGCCGCGAATTGGCTTCGCAGCGGCGGTTTGTCGTTCGTGACTCGCGCGTACGTGCCGTTCGACAAGAGCTGTCTGGCTTTTACATTATCGCTAAGCTTCAATTGGAGTATGTTGATGATGGAATCCCGGATTTGCTTGTCGAACACCGGACACATCAACTCCACCCGCCGGGTAAGGTTACGCGTCATCCAGTCCGCGCTGGCCAGAAACACTTCCGGGTCACCCGCGTTCTCGAAGTAGAACGTCCTGGAATGCTCCAGAAAGCGATCCACAATGCTGTATACATGAATGTTCTCACTCAAACCGGGAACACCCGGACACAAGCAACAGACGCCTCTCACCAGTAAGTCAATCTTCACCCCTGCCTGCGAAGCCTCATAGAGCAAGTCGATCATCTCTTGATTGGACAGGGAATTCATCTGCCCGATGATATAGGCCGGCTTGCCTTGCAAAGCATTTTCTTTCTCTCTGGCGATCAGCTGAAAAAACTTATCTTTCAGCGAGCTTGGCGCAACGCCGAAAACCTGAAAATTATGCGGTGCGGAATAGCCGGTAATATCGTTAAACAACGCGGAAGCGTCCTCTCCGATTAACGGATGCGAAGTAAACAATCCCACGTCCGTATACAACCTTGCTGTGCTGTCATTGTAATTACCGGTGCCGACATGCACATACCTGCGTAATTGATCTTGTTCCTGACGCAGCACGAGAGTGATCTTCGCATGCGTCTTGAGTCCGACAAGGCCGTATACGACATGGCATCCTGCTTTCTCCAACTGGCGCGCCCAAGCGATGTTCCGTTCCTCGTCAAATCTCGCCTTCAGCTCCACCACGACCGTAACCTGTTTACCCGATTCAGCGGCCCTCGCCAGCGCCTGGACCAAGGTCGAATTTCCGCTGACCCTGTACAGTGTCATCTTAATGGCTAACACCTGGGGGTCATAAGCCGCTTCCGTCAGGAAATCATCCACCGCTTTGAAGGATTCATACGGATGGTAAACAAGCAAATCCCTTTGGCGAAGCACGTTAAAGAGATCCTCGCTTTCCGCGAATTCCTCTGGATACACCGGATCAATCTTCGGAAACCTTAGTCCGTCTTTGCCAGGAATGGATAAGGAGAACCGCATGAGGTACGTTAAATCCAGAGCTCCGTCGATTTCAAATACATTATCGGTAATCTCAAACTCGTCCTTCAGCAGATTAAGCGCGTACGGATGCATCCCCTTTTCCACTTCGAGACGCACGGGAATGCCCCATCTCCTTTTGCGGAGCTCCTTCTCAATCTCTTCCAGAAGATCTTCGGCATCCTCTTCATTCAACGTAATATCCGCGTTTCGAGTCAGTCGGAAATGGTGAACAGCTAACGGAATATATCCGCTGAACAAGGTTTGAATGTGTATTTTGATTAAATCTTCCAGCAATATGTACTCCAGCTTCTTACTGTTTGGCCGGGACGGCAATTGAACAAACCGCGGCAAGATCGACGGCACCTGCACAATGGCAAAATAGGGCTCCTCATCCGCCTCGTAAGCTACTTCATCCTCCCGTTGGAGCACAACCGACAAATACAAGCCCAAGGAATGGACAAGCGGGAACGGACGGCTCTGGTCCACTGCCATCGGCGTCAGAACGGGAAAGACAATATCATGAAAGTAAGCGTCCAACGTCTTTTGCTGATTTACGCTCATATCATCGTACCGGGTGAAATGGATTCCCTCTTTGGCCAGTTGCCGATGCAGATCGCGCCCTGCCTTGGATTGTAACGTGACCATACCGCTCGCGCGTTTCATAATTCGTTTCAGAAGACCTTGAGGCGTGTACCCGGTAAAATCCTTGCGCGTAACACCCGCCTTCACCTGTTCCGTAATGCCGGCAACCCGGACACTCATAAATTCATCGAGATTAGACGACACAATAGACAAAAATTTAATTCGTTCAAGCAACGGATTCTGCACATCCTGCGCTTCTTCCAGCACACGCTTGTTAAACTCCATCCAGCTCAATTCTCGATTGACATAACGGGAAGGAACATCTTTTCCGATATGAATTTTGTTCAAAAAAATGACCTCCTGTTTCATAAATAGGGATGATGTCGATTTTGGTAGAATATAGATTACATGATACAATGTGATTATACATAATCGTTATTTATCCAGCGTAAGGGAGGTTCTCCATGGACCGCAATTTGGTTCGTCAAATGTTTCGCGGCTTGCTTGTGATTATTGCTATCGTATTAGCATGCCTTGCTTTCTATTACGGCACACCGTTGCTTTATCCTTTTGTTATCGGGTGGTTGCTCGCCTATATGCTTAACCCTATCATTGCCATGTTGCAACAGAAAGCTAAATTCCCCCGTTGGTTAGCCGTAACTGCCGCATTGGTCGTCTTTATCGGGATTGTCACGACCTTTATGGCCATCTTGGTGACCCGCATCGTTGTTGAAACCGGTGTTCTCCTTGAGACAATCCAGAACAATCTCGATAAGTGGATAGATGATTTGTTGAACCTGGTTAATTCAGATGTCATACAGGGCGTTGCGCAGCAACTTAGCCGTTTGTATGAAGATAACCCTGATTATCAGGAAACAGTCAACAATAATCTTTCCTCAACTGCCGAGACCCTAGCCGGAGCTGTTTCCAAATTGATTACTGCGTTTTTTGACAGTGTGCTGGTTCTCATTAAGCTATTGCCGAACATTGCAACCATCGCCATCGTGATCCTGCTGGCTACATTCTTCATCAGTAAGAATTGGGAAAGACTGAAGCAGCAGATCTCGGATTGGTTCCCAGATAAGACCGTACGAACCTCAACCGTCATCTGGTCTGATTTACAGAAAGCCCTGTTCGGTTATTTGCGCGCACAGCTCATTCTGATTTCCATAACAGCCGCGGTCGTCATCATTGGTTTACTCATTCTGAAAGTCAAGTATGCCATCACCATTGGCTTGTTAATCGGCTTGGTGGATCTGCTTCCCTATCTCGGCACCGGCGCGGTGATGGTCCCTTGGATCGCATACGTATACATCTACGGTGATATCCGGTTGGGTGTAGGTTTATCCGTATTGTACGGCATAATCCTGGTTGCCCGCCAGATCTTGGAACCTAAAGTACTTGCCAGCAGCGTAGGCTTGGACCCTCTCGCAACTTTGATTTCCATGTTCGTCGGATTAAAGCTGTTCGGTGTGCTCGGGCTTATCATCGGGCCGGTTACCCTGGTCATCCTGTCTGCCTTCGCCAAAGCGAACGTCTTTCGAGATCTGTTCTACTTTATCCGGTTTGGACCGCGCCCTAAATAGTATACAAGTTAATTGTTAACGCCACGTAAACTTGAATAAATTTCTGTCTCCCTGAGACAATTTCTTTTGAATGAAAGCTTGCAACCCGGCTCGGAAGAGAGGTCTGGTCAACGGAAACACAAGCATAAAGCCTAAGAGATCGGTAATAAAACCAGGCGTGAGAAGCAGCAATCCCCCTACGAGAATACAGATACCATCCAGGATCGGTGTGCCCGGCACCTGACCTGACTGCATCTGTTCGCGTGCGGCGGCGAGCACTTTTCGCGCCTCTCTTTTGGCCAGAAAAGCGCCGACAAACCCTGTCATCAAGATGAACACGAACGTCTGCCAACCTCCGATTAAACGTCCCATCGTCAGCATTCCCCAGATTTCCAACGCAGGCACAACTACCATCAACACTACAATGATCCGAAACATGGTGAGTCTCCCTTCGATCCGTCATTTGAAAAAAAGAGCCTTTCCGCGATACCTATCCGCGGAAAAGCTCTTTGCTGTTTAAGATTACAATACGTTAGCTTGTCCTGTGTAAATAACACCCAGTTCAGCATAAACCGATACTTCCATACCGTCCTTCAAATCATCGAAAGCGTTATTCACGCCGATGATAACCGGAATACCAAGATTCAATCCGACGACAGCGGCATGAGAAGTAATGCCTCCGCCCACGGTAATGACAGCTTTGGCTTTCTCAAAAGCAGGCATGTATTCTTTATCTGTCGAGTAAGTAACCAATACCGAATCGTTACCCATCTTCTGAATCGCTTCTTCCGGAGAACGGGCGATAACGATCTTGCCTGTTGCGCTTTGGCTGCCGATACCCTGGCCTTTGGCAATCAACTCGCCGATGTGATGAACCTTGATCAGGTTCGTGGTGCCCGCGCGGCCAACCGGTACACCTGCTGTAATGACAACCAGGTCGCCAAGGCTTAACATGCCGGTAGATACGCCGCCGTTAACAGCGATATCGAACATTTCGTCCGTTGTGGTAGCGGCCGTTCCTTTAACAGGAATAACACCCCAGACCATCGCCAACCGGCGCATTACCTGCTCGCTAGGCGTTACAGCCAAGATCGGAGCTTTAGGACGGTATTTGGAAACCATACGCGCCGTGTAGCCGCTCTCTGTGGAAGTAATAATCGCTTTCGCTTCCAGATCCAAAGCCGTGTTCGCTACCGCTTGGGAAATAGCTTCCGTTACGGAAGTTTGGGAAATCGCAGCTTGATGTACGAAGATTTCGCGATATTGCAATGCGGATTCGGCACGCAAAGCGATTCGGGACATCGTTTCAACGGATTCTACAGGGTACTTTCCTGCCGCTGTTTCGCCGGAAAGCATGATCGCGCTTGTACCGTCGAAAATCGCGTTCGCCACGTCGCTTGCTTCCGCACGGGTCGGACGCGGGTTACGTTGCATGGAATCCAGCATTTGTGTTGCAGTGATGACAGGCTTACCGGCAATATTGGACTTCTGAATCATACGCTTCTGAACCAGCGGCACTTCTTCCGCAGGAATTTCAACGCCCAAATCACCGCGGGCAACCATCAGGCCGTCGGAAACTTCCAGAATTTCATCCAGGTTGTCCACGCCTTCTTGGTTTTCGATCTTGGAGATAATCTGGATGTGCTCCGCATTGTAACGCTCAAGCAACTGACGAATCTCTAATACGTCACTAGCTTTACGAACGAAAGAAGCCGCGATGAAATCGATTCCGGATTCGATACCGAAGATGATGTCATTGGCATCCTTCTCCGTAATGCCTGGCAAGGAGATGCGCACGCCGGGAACGTTAACGCCTTTCTTGCTCTTGATTTGTCCGCTGTTCACAATGACACAATCGATTTCTGTGCCGTTGCGGATGCCTGTAACCGTCAGACCGATCAGACCGTCGTCAATTAGAATGGTGGATCCGACTTTAACGTCTTTCGGCAAATCTTTATAAGTAATTGGGATACGCGTAATATCGCCCAACATTTCTTCCGTAGTCAGCGTGATATTCTCGCCTTGTTGCAGTTCGATCGGCTCTTGAGCCAGTTTACCCAGACGAATTTCCGGCCCCTTCGTATCGAGCAGGATCGCCACCGTCTTGCCCATTTCCTGACAAGCTTGGCGAATGTTCTTGATCCGGTTACCGTGTTCCTCGAAGTCACCGTGGGAGAAGTTCAGACGGGCTACATTCATTCCCGCGTTAATTAATTTCTTCGTGTTCTCGAGGGACTCGCTGGACGGTCCGATCGTACATACAATTTTCGTTTTGCGCATGGTTTCTTAATTCCTCCGATTTTAGTAAAGCTGGCTCTTGTCTGTGTTGTGAGTATCTATAAAACTTCTACCCATTATTATAATCAATTGCTAAACAAAAGTAAATTTCCCGACCTTACGAAATTTCTCGTAACGGTCCATTCTTAATTGGTCCGCGTTCAGCTTCAGCAGCTCTTGCAGGTGTTTCCAGACGGCTTCCTTCACGTAACCGGCCTGCTCGTCCCAGTCGCGATGCGCGCCGCCCTTAGGCTCAGTCACAATTTCTTCGATAATCCCGAAACCGAGCAGATCGTCCGCCGTAATCTTCATCGCTTCGGCCGCTTCATCCGCTCTGGACGCATCCTTCCACAAAATGGATGCCGCCCCGTTAGGCGAAATGACCGAGTAGATGGCATTCTCAAGCATTAATACACGGTTTCCGACACCTATAGCCAATGCTCCGCCGCTGCCGCCTTCGCCGATAACGACGCATATAATCGGCACACCGAAGCCGGACATTTCGCGCAGGTTGCGGGCAATCGCTTCCGATTGCCCCCGCTCTTCCGCGGCACTGCCGGGATAAGCGCCTTTCGTATCAATGAACGTTATGATTGGACGCTTGAACTTGTCCGCTTGTTGCATCAGCCTGAGCGCTTTCCGGAATCCTTCCGGATGCGGGCTGCCGAAGAAACGCGCGATGTTATCCTTCGTATCCTTGCCCCGCTGGTGTCCGATCACGGTTACAGGAATTCCGTTCAGCTTGGCCACACCGCCGACGATCGCCAGGTCATCTCCGAACAGCCGATCACCGTGCAGCTCCATGAAATCCGTAAACATGGAATGAATGAAATCCAGTGTGGTCGGACGTTGGTGATGCCGCGCGAGATGCATCTTCTGGGAAGCGGAAATGTTCGAATACACTTCCTCTTTAAGCCTGGCGTATCTTTCCTCCAAGCGTGCGATTTCATCGGTAAAATCAATGCTCTTCTCCGCACCGAACCGTTGCAATTCCTCAATCTTGCTCCGTAATTCTACTAGAGGCCGTTCAAAGGGCAACTCACCCGCCATGCGACACTTCCCCCTTTACGGTATGAAAATCCAGGATTTGGGCTAACGTACTCTTGAGATCTTTGCGATGAACGACCTTATCCAACTGTCCGTGAGCCAAGTTGAATTCGGCTGTTTGGAAGTTGTCCGGCAGTTTCTGACGGATCGTCTGTTCGATGACGATTCTCCCAGCAAATCCAACCAACGCGCCGGGCTCCGCAATGTTATAATCGCCCAACATAGCGAAAGAAGCCGGAACGCCGCCGAAGGTGGGATCGGTCAACACCGAAATATATAAGCCGCCCTGTTCGTGAAGCCGGGACAGGGCCGCGCTTGTTTTGGCCATCTGCATTAAACTCAGAATACTTTCCTGCATTCTGGCTCCGCCCGAAGTGGAGAATATGATTAACGGATAGCGCTTCTCCATAGCAATTTCAATAGCGCGGGTTATCTTCTCGCCCACCACGGAGCCCATGCTGCCGCTGAAGAATTCAAAATTCATCACCGCAACGACGGCTGGAAATCCTTGAATGGTGCCTTCCCCCGTAACTACGGCTTCTTTATGAGGGTTCTTCTCCAACTGCTGATCCAGTTTCTTGCGATAGCCGGGAAATTGCAGCGGGTCCACCGAAATCATATCCTGGTCAAATTCAAAAATGCGTCCTTCATCCAAGATCATCTGAATCCGTTCAGTGGCATTCAGTCGATAATGGTGGCCGCATGAGGAACAAACCTTCAAATTCTTCTCTAACTCTTTGCTGTATTGGATATTTCCGCATTTCGTACATTTGTTCATAATCCCTTCCGGGATATCGCGCTTCACGCGTTCCGAAGGAATCGTTGCGTACTTCTTCTTCTGAAATAGGTCCTTAAGCACATTGACACCTCACAAGGCAATTTTGGATTTTGCAAAAAAAGCCCGTAATTCTATCTGGGGTTAAGAATGCCGTTCAATACCTCTTGAACTTCTTCAACTTCACCTTCGGGAACGACAATTTCGAATTGATTCTTGGAAAGATGGGTACCCCGGACGCCTACGAGAAAACCTTCTTCGGTCAATTTATGCTTTATGATCTCTGCAATTCTGGCGGTTGGCGCAATATATATGACCGTCCACATGAAGGAACCTCCCCTGCTTGCTATAACACTTAACACATCCGGTTGACGATGAACTTATGTATAACACAGCCTTTCTCCACAGAGCAAGAAGACCGTGTTCATTTAACCAAGGCGAAACGACTGTCGCTCTACTTTAGTCGTAAAAAGTCCACACAATAGACTCATGATACCATATCTCTTCTTTCTATAGCAATGCGGTAGATTCGCTAAAAAGAAAAGAAAAGGCTGGAAATTCAGCCTCTGTTAAGCCTCCGGCAGTAAATCTGAGTACCGGACGGCATTCTGATTTTTATGGGCGATTCGGGCGGAAGCGGCCGCCGCGAGGCCCGCTACCAGATCGTCCAGAAACACATGGATCCCTGATTTATTATCGTTTAATTCCTTAATAATTCCGATTTTCTCCTTATCGAGATAACCGAAGGAGGTGAGCCCGATCATCCCGTACACATTCGTAATGCCGAGCGCCAGCGTTTCATCCACTCCGTAAAGCGACTCATCGGCCTCCATTATGGCTTGCAACGGCTGCGGCAGCAACTTCTTCTCCGCCAGCTCATCCAGTGCGATTCCCGTGTAAAGCACGTATTGCACTTCTCTTTTGTTCAGTACAGCCATGACACTCTCTACGCAAGCTTCATTGGATAAAAAGGCGTTGTAAGGCTTCTGCAGCTTGTACACGATTTCGGCTATGGACTCAACCGAAACCCCGCGGGCTTTCAACATGCGTACGATGGTTGTGTGAGACATTCGCATTCCTCCTGATAGGGACTGTAACTAAACATATGCAAAGGAGGTTGTAAATGTTCATATTTTTTCTATGAAAAAAAGGCCATGCTCTCTCATTCGTTAAGAGAGAAAGCACGGCTTTCAAAGATAGGATTATTTGACCCGGACCGCGTCGGGTCCAAGAATCTCGGCAATGCCCCCGAACAGTTCGGGTGAGGGCTTCACGTTGTGCT